>DAITMD010000015.1:4266-15968 GCA_036835345.1 Sandarakinorhabdus sp.
GGCACGCCAGATCGGGTGGTGCGTGCCTACGAAGAGTTTTTCGCCGGCTATCACGAAGATCCGAAACAGATGCTGGCGACAACCTTTGAAGAAACCGCCGATTATGACGAGATGGTGGTGCTGCGCGATATACGGTTGGAGTCGCACTGCGAGCATCATATGGTGCCCATCATCGGGAAGGTGCATGTCGCCTATCTACCGGCTGGCCGTGTTGTCGGGATTTCCAAACTGGCGCGCGTGATCGAGGCCTATGCCAAGCGGTTGCAGATCCAGGAAACGATGACGGCGCAGATTGCCGATGCCATCAACGAAACCCTGCAACCGCGCGGTGTGGCCGTGGTCGTGCAGGCGGCCCACCAATGCATGACGACCCGCGGTGTGAAAAAACCCGGCGTGCAGATGACCACCAGCCGCATGCTGGGCGAGTTTCGCGACAATCAGGTGACCAGGGCCGAGTTTCTGCAATTGCTCGCATTGCCGGCATGAAGCGATCACGGCAGGTAATCGTGCCGTCGGCATCGACGCCCATCGCCCGGTCGTGCCTGTTGCTGGTGATCGCAGCCGGCCACGCTACCGGGCCGGCGCGCGCTGGTGCATTTGAGGATTCAGCAGCGGCGCCCGCGCCTGACGAGATTGTGGTATCGGCAGCACTCCAGCGTGATCGCTTGGACGTGCCGTCGGCCGTGACCGTGCTGCAGGGCGCTGACCTGTTGCGCAGTGCCCGTCCGCAGATAGGGGACAGCATCACCCGTGTGCCAGGTGTGTCCGCCGCCACCTTCGGGCCCAATGCGGCGCGGCCGGTGCTGCGCGGCCTGACTGGCGAACGCGTGCGCGTGCTGACGGATGGCATCGGCGCGTTCGATGTGTCCAACACGTCGGCCGATCACGCTGTGGCAATCGATCCGCTCACCGCCGAGCGAATCGAGGTCGTGCGGGGGCCGGCCGCGCTGCGCTATGGATCTTCGGCCATCGGCGGGCTTGTCAATGTGCTGGATGGGCGTGTTCCCACCCGCGTCCCTGAAGCAGCGATCGCAGCCGATATCACGGCCGGGCTGGGATCGGCGGCAGGCGAGCGCCGAGCAGGAGCGGCGGTGATGGCCCGGCTTGGCAGAACACTGGTGGCTCGCATCGGCGGCAGCCTGGTGGACACGGATGATCTGCGCACAGGCGGCTTTGTATTGTCGCCGGAACTGAGGGCGCAGGCAGCCACAAATCCGGATCCTGAGGTGAGCGCCCTGGCCCGCTTGCGGGGCCGGGTGCCGAACAGCAACAGCCGGTCCCGCATGGCGCATGCCGGCCTGGCCTACATCGATGGCGACGACACGCTGGGCGTCGCAGTTGGTCATCTCGATACGCAATATGCAGTGCCGACGCGATTTGATGTCACCGGACAGGAAGAGCCCGAAGCGGTGTTTCTGGATGCCCGGCAGACGCGCATCGATCTGCGCGGCAGCATTGGCGTTGCGGCGGGCCTGCTGGACCGGATCAATCTTCGTGCCGGCTATGCCGATTATGCCCACGTTGAAGGTGGCGGCGAGCCAGGCGAGGCCGGCACCCGCTTTGCCAACAAGGGGTTCGAAGCCCGGCTTGAACTTGTGCAGCGCCAGAAAGGCATCTGGGGCGGCGTTGTAGGCGGTCAGATCGTTCGCCGCGATTTCGAGGCCATCGGCGCAGAAGCCTTTGTGCCGCCCAACCAGTCGGACGAAGCTGGCGCATTCTTGGTGCAGGAACTGCTGATCGGCCCGGTCCGGGTGGAGGCTGGGCTGCGCTTCGATCACCGGCGCATCCGGGCCGCCAGCCTTGGTTTTGATCGGTCGTTCAATAGTCTGTCCGGGTCTCTGGGTGCAGTGTGGCGGGTAGCCGATGATTGGCGGCTGGTGGCGACGCTGTCAGACACTGGTCGGCCACCGGCTGCTGAGGAAATGCTGGCCAATGGCGCGCATGTTGGCACCCAGGCCTTTGAAATCGGCGACCCAACGCTGGCAACCGAACGGGGCCGGGCGCTGGAGTTCGGGGTGCGCGGCCGCGGCCAGGGGTGGCGGCTGGAAGTGAGCGGCTATGCCACGCGCTTCACCAATTTCATTTATCAGATCGAAGCCGGCACCGTGCAGGACGGTCTGCCGGTGTTTCTGTTCCGCAGCGCGCCGGCCCGGACCTGGGGCCTGGAACTGGATGCCGGGGCCGACCTTGCCAATATCGGACGAACGAAGTTGACGGCCGCGCTGGTAGCCGATTTGGTGCGTGCAACCATCACTGGCGATGGTCCGGCCCCGCGTATCCCGCCCGCCCGGATTTTGGCTGAACTGGCTGCGCAAGGCACGCGGCTGACAGCACGCGCGGAAGTGGAACATGTGTTCACGCAAGCAAGGGTCGCAGCCCTGGAAACGCCGACCAACGGCTTCACCTTTGTCAATTTCAGCCTGGATTGGCGGCCACTGCCCGATCTGTCCGGGTTGCAGCTCTCGGTGCAGGCCAACAATCTGTTTGATGTGGAGGCCCGCCGCCATGCCAGCCTGCTCAAGGATTTCGCGCCCATGGCCGGCCGCGACCTCCGGCTGGCGCTGCGCTGGACGCTTTAAGGCTACGCCAGTTTACGCTTACCAATCTTGCGAAGGAAATGCTGATGCCCCGATTGACCACATTCGCTGCCAGCTTGATGGTGACCGCCATGACCACGCCGGCCTTTGCCCAAATCGCGCCTGTGCCGAGTGCTGCCGCAGCCCAAAACCCACTGTTGGCTGGCTGGCTTGCTGATCCTGTCGGCGTGCCGCCTTATGACAAGATCAAGGCCGGCGATTACGAACCGGCGTTGCGCGCCGCGATTGCAGCAGCCCGGATAGAGATCAATGCCATAGCGGCCACCCGCGCCGCGCCGGACTTTGCCAATACAATCGAGGCGCTGGAGCGCGCCGGCCAATCCACCCAACTGATCGCGGCGGCGTTTTTCAACGTGGCTTCGGCCGATGCGACGCCCGAAATACAGGCCGCAGAGGAGCGCATCGTGCCGCTGCTCACCAGTTTCGGCAACGAGATGATGCTGAACCCCAAGCTGTTCGCCCGGGTTGACGCCATATGGAAACAAGGTGCGCAGCTGACACCGGAGCAAGCGCGCCTGCTGGCGGAAACGCACAAGCGGTTCGTGCGGGCTGGCGCGGCGCTGCCGCAAGCCGGGCGCGCGCGCAT
Source organism: Sandarakinorhabdus sp. (assembly GCA_036835345.1). Taxonomy (GTDB): domain Bacteria; phylum Pseudomonadota; class Alphaproteobacteria; order Sphingomonadales; family Sphingomonadaceae; genus Sandarakinorhabdus. The sequence goes on from DAITMD010000015.1 coordinate 7,450, forward strand.
GGCCGCCATAAACGATGATATGGCCCGTCTTGGCGTCGAATTCGGCCAGAAGCTGCTGGCTGATCAGAAGGCCGGCGATCTGATGTTGAGCGAGGCTGAACTTGCCGGCGTTCCAGCTGATCTGCGCGCAGCGTTTGCGCAGGCGGCAGCAGCGGCTGGCAAGACCGGTTATCTGGTGGCGGCAACGCGGTCAGTCGCCGAACCTTTCCTGTCGGTGGCCAGCAATCGCGATGCGCGCCGGCGGGTGTTTCAGGCGTTCGACAATCGCGGCGCCAATGCCAATGCCAACAACACGAGCGCCATCATTCGCCAGATGGTGGCATTGCGCATCGAACGCGCCAGGCTGATGGGCGCCAAGACACATGCCGATTTCGTGCTGGAAGACAGCATGGCCAAAACGCCTGAAGCCGCCATGGATCTCATGATGCAGATCTTCCGGCCGGCGCTGAAGCGGGCGGCAGAGGAAGAGCAAGCGCTGGCAGCGCTGGCGGCCGCCGATGGTGTGGCGAAGCTGGAGGCGTGGGACTGGCGCTATTATGCGGAAAAGTTGCGCCAGCAGCGCTTCAATCTGGATGAAGCAGCAGTGAAAGCCTATTTCCCGCTGGATGCCATGGTCGGCGCACTGATGGATACCACCCAGCGCCTTTATGGCATCAAGTTTGTGGCCCGTACCGATCTGCCAGGCTATGCCGAAGGCGTTAAGGCCTGGGAGGTGCAGGAAGCCGACGGCCGTCAGATTGGCCTGTTCTTCGCCGATTGGTTTGCCCGGCCAACCAAGCGGCCGGGTGCCTGGATGAACAGCCTGCGCGATCAAAGCTATCTGCTCGGCAATCGCGCCATCGTGGTCAACAACTGCAATTTCACGCCGCCGGCGCCGGGTGAGCGTGCGCTGCTCAGTCTTGATGATGCCACCACCTTGTTCCACGAATTCGGCCACGCCCTGCACGGCCTGTTCAGCCAGGTGCGCTATCCCAGCCTGTCGGGTACGGCCGTCACGCGCGACTTTGTCGAATTTCCCAGTCAGGTGCACGAGCACTGGATAAGTGAGCCCGCCATCCTGCGCGCGCACGCCCGGAACGCTGATGGCCAACCGATCCCGGAGGTTATGCTGGCCGGCCTGCTGAAAGCCCGCACGTTCAACCAGGGCTATCTGACGGTTCAGCAGCTATCGTCTGCCATTCTTGATATGAAGCTGCACCAGTTGACCGCGCTACCAGCAGATTTCAGCGCGGCCCGATGGGAGCGACTGCAGCTCGCCGATCTGGGCGTGCCTGCCTCAATCGGGATGCGTCACCGGTTGCCGCACTTCAGCCACATCTTCGACGGTGGCTATTCGGCGGGATATTATGCGTACAGCTGGGCCGAAGCGCTGGATGCCGACGGCTTTGAAGCGTTCAAGGAAAGCGGCGATATCTTCAGCCCGGCGCTCGCCCGCAAGCTGCGCGACGAAGTGCTGTCGCGCGGCAACACACGCGATCCGGCCCAAAGCTACATCGCGTTCCGCGGCCGCCTGCCCAATGCCGATGCGTTGCTGAAAAACCGCGGTTTGAACTGATTCTAGCGCACCGGTTCGGCCACTTCGCAGCCTACCGGATAGAGCAAATAGCGATCATCATAATATGGCGAACGCTGGTAAAACCAGGCCAGCCGTTGGTTGCCGTCTGCGGCGAACTGCTGCTCGGCCGCCAGCTTGGCTTCAAATTCGGCTTTCAGGGACGGATCGGCGGCCAGCATGGCTTCGGCCATCGGTGCGATGGCATAGGCTTCCATATATTCGGTGCGCTGTAGCATACCGGGGAAGAAATTATTGGCCAGCGCGCCGTAGGGGCTCTGTGGTTCCAACAGGGCGGCCGCCAATAGCGCCAGTGGCTGATTGGCCGGCACGCGCACCGAGCCGGGGGCAAGCGTTTCCCGGCGGCGCTCGCGTTGGAAGCTGCCGGGACGGATCGACGGGCGGCCTTCAGTGATCGACCCCACCTTCACATCGGAGAGCCTGGTCATTTCCAGATCAAGGCTGCGCGGTGCGCTGATCGTTTCCATCTGCACGCCGTGCAGCTTCAGTCGAGCGATCAGTTCGCCCGCTTCGGCCGGCACCCACCAGGCCGTGGGCAGGCGCACGGTCACGTCTGGCGTCTCGCCATGGACTGGCAGCGTGTAAGTCGCAAGCTTGCCCAACCAGCGCAGTTCCGGACGGCCGGTGATGGCGGAGTCATAGCGTTCAAAGGCCCCGCCCTTGAATGTCACCGTACGAATCGGATCGGGCAGCGCCCGCCATTGCAGCACCATGGTCTCAGGCCGGGCCGCCCGATCCTGGGCAACCGCGGCCAGCAGGCCGGCCGCATCATCGCCGGCGACCTTCAACGTTTCTTCCAGCAAGACATAGGTGCCAAGCACCCGCTGGCGGTTTTCTTTCAGGCTGTGGGTTTCCACGAGCACGGTCGGTATACGGGCCAGATCGCCAAAGCCGGTGGAATATTGCGGCGTGTCGGCATTGTGCACCAGCCCCTTCAGCGGATCGCGATTGTCGAGCGATTCCACATAAAGTCCCGGCGTGTGGCCGTTAGCCGTCAGGCCTTTCTCCACCGCCGGGCGATAGCGCTGGTCGAGCCAGCGGCCGATGCTGGGCGACTGGGCATACAGCCCCTCCCACCCAGCAAAGGCGATGGCGACATCATACTGATGATCAATGCCATCGGTGGTGTGCAGATCGATGAACAGGCTGGGCTGCAGGCGCTGGATAAGTGCCAGCATGGCCTGCATTTCCGGCGCATCGGCCTTCAGCCATTCGCGGTTGAGATTGTAGTTCTGGCTGGTGGTGCGCCAGCCCTGTAGCCGGGGTCCGCGCTGGTTGGGGCGGTTATATGCCGACGATCGCGCATGGCCATCGACATTGAAGATCGGCACATAGGCCAGATCAACCTTCTCGAGCAGGCCATCCTTGCCGCGCAGGGCGATATCGCGCAGCAGCATCAGCCCGGCATCGCCGCCATCGATCTCGCCGGGATGAATGCCGGCTTCCACCAGCACCAGCGGCTTGCGGCCAGTGCCCGGTTTGCGCGCCAGCACCACAATCATCTCGCGGCCCTGCGGACTGGTGCCGAATGTTTCCACCTTCAAGATCGGTGAGGCCGCCGCGAGCCGCCGGACAAAGGCCAAGGTGTCGGCATGGCTGGGCGAATCGACAAAGCCCGACGCTTCGGCCGGCGTGATCCAGGGGTGCCCGGCTGGCACGGGCAGTTTTTCGCTGGCCCCGCGCCAGGGCATCGGCGGCGGCAGAGGGGCAGCCACTTGGGGCGCGGCCACCGGGGATGCTGTTGCCACGCCGGCGCCGGGCAGCAGCAGGGCCACACAAAGCGCGCGGGCCAGCGTTGCAGTGTTCATGCATCCTCCTGTGCAGCGTGGAAGGCTTCTGGCTTTGCCACTATGCCTTCGGGCAGGCTGGCCACATGCCGGGCAATATCGCCGGGCCGGGTTGGCCAGACACGATCAAAGCCCGGATGATCCTTGATCCACTGCAGGGCACGCCGCAGTTGCGCAAGCCGAAAAGGCTGGCCCACGATCGGGGGATGCAGCGACAGGCTGCACACCAGCGGCTGCTGCTGCGACTGGCGGACCAGTTCGTCAAACTGGTCGGTGATCATGGCGGTAAAATCGCCGGCCGTGTGGTGTCGGCTCAGCATGGCCGGCGCATCGTTGATCTCGACCGGGTAAGGCACCGTCAGCAGGGGCCCGGCGCGCGTGGCTAGCCAGACGGGCTGATCATCCAGCGGCCAGTCCAGCACATAATCATAGCCGGCCTCTTTCAGCAGATCCGGCGTCACCAAGGTCTCCGAAATCCACGGGCCCAGCCAGCCCCTGGGCCGCTGGCCTTCATGGGCGGCGATCACCGCGCTCGCCTCTTCGATCAGGGCGCGCTCCTGTGCTTCGTCCAGATCGCCCTGCCGTTCAGAATTGGTGCGACCATGGCCAACCACCTCGTCGCCGCGCTGCCGGCCGCGCGCCATGATCTGCGGCGCGTGATCATAGGCGGCGCTGTTGACCAGCAGGCAGGCCGGCAGTGCCAGTTCATCGAGCAGATCAAACAGCCGCCAGATGCCCACCCGCAGGCCATAATCGCGCCAAGCATAGTTGCGCACGTCGGGTTGCGGCGTCAGGTAAGACGGGGTGTGACCAAGCCCCTCGCCAAAATGGAAATGTTCGATGTTGATGGCGATATAGAAGGCTAGGCTTTTGCCGCCGGGCCAGCTGTAATGCGCCCGCTCGGTGATGGGTTGATAGGCATATCGGCCATGATGTTTGAGCTTCATGCGGCAAGGGCCTTTCAATTGAGCAGATGCCGGGCGCAAGCCCGCTGGGGAAAAGACAACGGCTATGCGCGCCGGTCCACGGGCTCGGCCACAGGCGGCACTGGATCAAAGCCATGGCCGCCCCAGGGGTGACAGCGCATCAGGCGCCGCAGGCTCAGCCAGCCACCACGCAGCAGGCCGTGTCGCTCCAGCGCCTCCCGAGCATAGGCTGAACAACTGGGCTGATAGCGGCAACTGGGCCCCATCAGCGGCGAGAGCCAGCGCTGATAAAAGCCGATGATCGCCAAAGCCCCCATCAACATTGGCCGGCTGACTGCCGACGCCTGTTTGGAAGGTGCGTGCCGTTTTGAACTGTCTGTGCTCATGATATCAGGGCAATCCGGTTCATGGCCTGGCCGGCTTTTCGGCGGCGGCTTCAACGGCGGCGAGCACACGCAGAACATTGCCGGCCCAGACTTTCTGGATATCGGCTTCGGAATAGCCAGCTTGCAGCAGGGCTGCGGTGATGCGGGGCAGGCCGGTGATATCCTCCATGCCCACGACACCCCCGCCACCGTCCCAATCAGCGCCAATCCCGACATGATCGGGGCCAACCAGCTTTAGAGCGTGCAGCAGATGGGCCATGAACTGGTCGAACGTTCGTTCAGCGCCAGGGTAACGATCAAGAATGGTGCGCCGCTCTGCGATGAACGCGGTCATCTGGTCGGGTGGCAGGCGGCCGGGGTTGCCATATCTTGCGGTGAGAGCCTTCAAGGCAGCATCGCGCTCCGCGCTTGGCTGTTCGGGCGCCAGATAGCCGCCATAGGCATTCATTTGGATAACACCGCCTTTGGCGGCGAGCCGCTTGATGCGGGCATCATCCACGTTGCGTGGATGGTCATAAATGGCCTTGCACCCGGAATGAGACACGATGATTGGTGCCTTCGATGTATCAAGCAACTGGTCGAGCACGTCATCCGATGCATGGCTGGCATCAAGTATCACGCCCAGACGATTGGCCTCTGCAACCAGCTTGTGGCCCAGCGGGCTAAGCCCATGCCATTCAAGGCCCTTGGGATCGGTTGAGGCATCACCGAAATCATTGTTGAGGAAATGGGTGATGCCCACCATGCGGACGCCGAACTTATGAAAGCTTCGCAGCAGGGTGACATCCGTGGTGAGCGGATAAGCGTTTTCGATGCTTTGATAGATAATCGCCTTGCCAGCGGCATTGATCCGGGCGGCATCAGCGGCTGTTGTGGCCAGTTCAGCGCGCGGGGCGAGCCGGGCAACCGTTTCGCGGATCTGCACGGCGCGCAACAAGGCGGCATCGCGGGCGGCAATCAGGCCTTCGGGCGTGCGCGGCCCTTGCGGCGTGTATATGACGAAAAAGCCTCCATCGAGCCCGCCGGCCTTCATCCGTGGCAGATCAACCTGCGACAGGTCATTTTTGAGGCTGTGCTTCGCGCCGAAATCCCAGCCTTCTCGCGCGAAGTTGATTGGTGCATCAAGATGGGTATCGAGCGTCAGCAGCTTTAGGTGAATCTGCAAGGCTGAAGGGTCAACGGCCGGCTGTGCGCCGGCGCAGGCTGCCGCGCCCAGAGCCAGTGCCATAATCGCCAGTCGCGATCGCTTATGACTTATCCGGCAAAGAGGCGAGTTGGTGAGCTGCAACATCATTGATCCAACCTCAATTCAGGGCTTGGCGCCGGTTTTTCACGGATAGCGGCGGCAACGCGGTTGATTGGCGGGCTGGCCGCCGAAGCCGCCGCCACCCGATCACGATGCCGCTGACGGACATGCCGGTGCCAAGCGCGAGCAGCAGCCACATCAGCGGATCGCGCACGGGCCGATGATCAAGCAGCCAGGGCAGGTCGAAATCATGCAGCAGGTTGAACAGCCAGCGATAGCTGCGGCTGGAAGCCGTGCTCTGGCCAAGCAGTTCGCCGGTGATCAGATCAACATGCAGCCAGGTTTCGGCCGGATCATCGAAGCGCACCCGCCACACCGGCAGCGGCCGTGCCTGCCAGCGCCCATACCAATGCAGGTCGGGCTGCTCCAGCCGCTCCATGGCCCTGATGCGATATGGCCGCATGGCGGCGCTGGCCGCCATGGTGAGGTCAAAACTGGACAATTGCAGGGGCTGCGCAGCGGGCGTCAGCAAGGCCCGGGCGCCTGTATCGCCGGATGACCAGACGCGCACTGCCGGCTGGCCGGCCAAAAAATCAACGCGCAACTCGCGGGCAGCCGGCGCGGCACTGGCAAGGCGGGGCAGATCAAGCGGTGGAAACGTTGCTTGCCGCGGCGCTGCCCGCCAGCGTTCGGCGATCGCGGTATCGCCGCCGCGCGCAAACAAATCGAACGGGTTCATCGACAGCCACCCGCTGAACATCCAGGTCGCCATGGTCAATCCGCCAACCAAACCTAGAATATGGTGCCAGCGCATCCAGCCCTGATAGGGGATCGACCACCGACCGCGCCGTGCCAGCCGAAGGACGCCGATCCACAGGCCGGTCAGGCCAACCACCAACGCCGGGCCCGATGTCCAGACGACCAACTGGTGCCAGAACTGCGGGTTGGTGCGAATTTCGGTGAGATAAAGCCAGTGCGGGATCGCCCCCAGCCAGTTCCAGCCACGTTCAAACGTCGTGGTGTGCTGCACGATCTCGCCGGTGCGGCCCGCAACATAGATATGGGTTCCCGCTGCATCGCCAAGCTTGACCCGCCACAGCGGCCGGTGCGGATCAAATCCCTGCGCCACTGTCCATTGATCGCGCTCGATCAGTGTGGCGCTGACGGCCGGCGCACCGCCAAAGGCCTCCGCCCAGCGCATGGCATCGGCCCTGCCCACCGTGGGGACGGGCGTGCCGGTATCAGCCCACACGCTGTCACGGCGCTTGTCCGGCCATTCCATCCGCCAGACTGGCCGCGCCTGCTGCATTTCAAGTCGCATCGCCGCTGGAAACTGGCGGGCATCAAGCGCGGCCAGCGCGGCTGCCGGCTGCACTGCTACGGCGTTCCATGCAATCGGTGGCAGCGCGGCCCGGCGCTCCTCCGGTTTCAAGGAGGGATAAGGCACGTAGATCATCACCACGCCCGAAACGAACCACAGGGCGATGAGCAGGCAGGCAGCAATGCCCAGCCAGCGATGTACCAGATAAAGCCAGCGGCGTAGCGATTTGATCATGACCGGGCACATTCAGCGCGGCTGCCAGTGGCCTGCAACTGCAAGGAGTGAACTGAATTCATGATTGTGTCGCCCTGGCCGCATTGACCATCCAAAGGCGGTATAGGATATAGCATATCATAACGCCAGCGTGTATTGAGGCCGTCTGGACGAGCTTGGCGACGGCCGGACATTTAGGAGCAGCGCATGACTGATGCACGCATTCCCGTTACCGTGCTCACCGGCTATCTGGGGGCCGGCAAGACCACGTTGCTCAACCGCATCCTCTCCGAGCAGCACGGCAAGCGCTATGCGGTGATCGTCAACGAATTTGGCGAAGTCGGCATCGACAATGATCTGATCGTGAATGTCGATGAAGAAGTGTTCGAAATGAACAACGGCTGCATCTGTTGCACCGTGCGCGGCGACCTCATCCGCATCATCGAAGGCCTGATGAAGCGCAAGGGCGGTTTTGATGCCATCATCATCGAGACCACCGGGCTTGCCGATCCGGCCCCGGTTGCGCAGACTTTTTTTGTGGACGAAGACGTGCGCGCCCGCACCAGCCTGGATGCGATCGTAACGGTCGCCGATGCCCGCCACATCCTGCCGCGCCTTGAGGACAGTCACGAGGCCGAGGAGCAGCTGGCCTTTGCCGACATCATCATCCTGAACAAGCTGGATCTGGTGACGCCCGATGAACTGGCCGAAGTGCGCAGCCGCATCCGCCGCATCAACAATCAGGCCCGGATCATCGAAACCACGCGCAGCGCGGTGCCGCTGGATGAAATTCTGGGCAAAGGCGCCTTTGATCTCGATCGCATCCTGGCCATCGAGCCGGATTTCCTTGGCGAGGATGATCATGAGCACGACGATGATATCACCAGCGTGTCTGTCACATCCGCAGCGCCGCTTGATCCCCAGCGTTTCATGGCCTGGCTGCGTGGCCTCACCGCCAGCCGCGGCCCGGACTTGCTGCGGCTGAAAGGGATCATCGCCTTTCCGAACGAACCAAAGCGCTTTGTCGTGCAGGGCGTACACATGTTGCTGGAAGGCGATGTGCAGAA
>DAITMD010000016.1:0-15449 GCA_036835345.1 Sandarakinorhabdus sp.
GCTGGCTCACCTGCTTATCAAGGACTTAGCGGCAGCAGGTGGCCGCCGCAGCTCGCCATCCCGGCTGATCACACTGGGCACGGTGACGGCCAACAGCGAGGAATTCGGCGGCAAGGTGCCGATCCCGGCGCCGGCCGATCTGGGCGATCTGGCCGGGCTGGAAGCCGGCTTCAAGGCCCCCATCGCGATGATCGACGGCAAGCCGTTCAAGCCCGGAAAAGCCTATAAGGACAGCAAGCTGGCCTGCATGATCATGAACCGGGAATTCCACAAACGCTGGGCCGAAACCGGCGTGGTGTTCAACACGCTCTATCCCGGCTGCGTCGCCGATACCGCGCTGTTCCGCGATACGCCCAAGGCCTTCCAGACGATTTTCCCCTGGTTTCAGAAGAACATCACCAAAGGCTATGTCTCGCAGCCGCTGGCCGGGGAGCGCACCGCGCAGGTGGTGGCCGATCCCGCCTTCGCCAGCCAGTCCGGCGTGCACTGGAGCTGGGGCAACCGCCAGAAAGAAGGCCGCATGCCGTTCGCGCAGCCGCTGTCGACACGGGGCACGAACGAGGCGCGAAACGCCAGATTGTGGGACCTGACGATGCAGGCGGTGGGCCTGGCCTGAACCGTCAATCGTCGCGGCGCTCGCCCGCCTGCGGCGTAATCCCATATGGCGCCACCAGTTTCCACACATGCGGCGGGATCATGTTCTTCATCATCGCCGGCGCTTCACGGCGCAGATGAAGAATTGTCTCTATCGCCTTCATTTCCAATCGGGCACGCGCGAACTCCAATCCCTTCGGGCCAACAATCGGCATCAGCCGGCCAACGATCGGACGCAGGAAATTCGGCATCTTCCTCAGCGGCAGTCCGCCCGCCGCCCGCTCGACATTGGCCATGAAGCCCTTCACCGGCCCGGCGCGCTTGCCCTTGTCCTCAACCGGCGAAAGCGCAACTTCGCCGTCCAGCAACGCCAGCAGTTCCGCGCCGCGATCATTGCGGATCAGCAGCCATTGTTCGCCAGTGCCGCCCATATAACCCACTGTTATATCAGCAAGACTGTTGGTGTAATCGACACAGGTGCGGCAGGTGAGCGGGAAGAAATCCGGCCGCAGATCCGACAGCGGCAGCATCAGGAACGGGATTTCCCGGCGCTTGCCATCCTCAAAACGCAGTTCGACATGATAATCGGCGCGGAATTCCAGATAGGTGATGCTGTCCGGCCGGTCCGACAGCAGCCCCAGGAATTCGTGGAAATTGGCCGTGGTGGTGTTGTCGCTGCACGGCGTGCCGATCACATAGATGCGCTCGAAGCCCAGCTTCCCCTCCAGCCGGCGCAGCGCATGAATCTGGCAGGGAATGCCAATGATTCCAATGCGCTTGTACCCGGCAGCTCGCGCCGGCTCCAGCAGCGCCAGCAGCGGTGCATAGCCCATGCGCATGCCGCGAACATGGCGCATGGCCTCGGCTTTGGTCACCATCACCGGGCGCGGCTTCCACTTGTCATCCGGATCTGGTGCCATCGTCAGCACCGCCTCCACCGCGCCGGTTTCCAGCAGGCGCTCGCCCAGGCGGCTGGTGATGCCGGTCCATTGCGCCCCTGCGCTCGGCTGCTTCAGCCGCGCCTTGGCCATGCGCTGAAAAGGCCCGAAAAACATCTCGTTAGGGCGCGCTTCATCGCGGGCGCGGCCATGCACCCGGGCCTCCATATCGGCATAATCCGGCTTGATGAACTGGCAGGCAGTGCCGCAATCATTTGGGGTGGAACTGCGCGACACGCCGCAATCGGTGCACAGGCCGCGCGCCACGGGCGGAGCAAAGTCTGGCGAGATGATGCCTGTATTTTCAGTCACTTGATTACCCCGATTGGCCCGCCCCACAGGCTGTAGCGCCTCCCGCCCTACATCCGCAAGGGCGCGGCATAGCCGGTAAGCTCCAGATAGCCCTGCCCGCCCGGCACGGTGACGGCGCCTTCCCAATAGAGCGGCCCGCCGGCGGCGCGGCTGTCAAGTTCCTGATCGGGCATGAACGGGCGGACATCGATGCGCTGCCACTGCCCGTTCAGACGATATTCCACCGTGGGCTGCACCGGCCAGCGCGCCTTGCTGCGCGGGCTCTGCCACCAGCCGGCGGACGTCCAGCGTATATCTTGAGGTTTGAAAATGCTCAGTTTTCCGGCCTTGTCGCGGTGGCTGCCGCCGGCCCAGACCGCATCGCCCGCAGCGCCGCGCACGCGGAACAGGGTGAGCGCGCCGCCGTCATCCATGTTGAGCCCCAGCCAATCCCAGCCCACCGCACGCGGATTGAGCAGCGTGGACGACCATTCCCGGTCCAGCCACGCCTTGCCGGTCACGGGCCGCCCGTTCAGCGTGCCCGCCACCTTCAGTTGCGGCCAGCTGTAATAATGGCTTGCTTCTGAAGCACTTGGGCCTTTCTGGCTATAGCCGCCGCGGCCCTGTAGGATGACGGCCTGCGTGGGCGTGAACCTGATATCAAGGGCAAACCCATCCCCTGTCACGCTGGCCTGCAGGTGGCCGTCACCGCGGCGGACCAGCCGCCAATCGTCCAGCACGATATCCATATCGCCCACCCTGGCATGGGCCAGGCCAAAGCCGGCGCGGGCGATGCGGGCGCTGTGCTGCAGGCGCTGCCGGGCCGGATCAGAGACGGCGGCATGGCCAAAAATCACCTGATCGGGGGCAAAGCGTGACCGCCCGGTGGCGGAAAAACCGGGTTTTGACCGGAAAAAGGTGATCTGAAAGCCCTTTTTGCCGGATTCGGTGTCCAGCAGCCCGGTGAGATACCACCATTCGGTGCGAAAATCGGGATGCGCGCCATGATCCGCCGGAAATTGCAGCTGCACCCCCGGCCGCACCTCGGCAAATTTCGCCGCATCATCGGCCGCCAGCAGCAGCGGCGTCATCAGCAGCAAGAGCAGCGGACGCATCACCAATCCGCCCGCACCGCCAGCACGGCGGCCTGCCCCAGCGCCCGCCGGCCGGCGATCAGCGCGGTCAGGCCGGCGCTGAGCACCAGCGCCGCCACCAGACCGCCCAGCAGCGGCAGCGGCAACGCCAGGTCCATCGTCCAGTGGAAGCTCTGCGGGTTGACCACCTTCACCAGCACCAGCGCCATCACCAGCCCCAGCGCCACCCCGGCCAGCGCGCCGACCAGCCCCAGCCCGGCTCCTTCGGCCGCCAGCATCGCCAATATCCGGCCGCGCGCCAACCCGATGTGGCGCAGCATGCCAAATTCCCGCAGTCGCGCCAGCACCTGCGCCGAAAAACTGGTCGCCACGCCGGCAAGACCGATCAAAATGGCAATGACCTCCAGCGCATAGGTCACGGCAAAGCTGCGATCGAAGATGGTCAGCGCCACTGCCCGCATCTCCGCCGGGCGGCCGAACTGGGCCTGGCCCTGCACCGCCGGCGGCAGCGCGGCGGCCAGCGCTGTCTGCACGCTGCGGGCATCGGCACCGCTGGCCAGCGTGATCGCCGCTTCGGTGGCGGTGGCATCGCCGGTGAAGCGGCGATATTCGGCCAGCGGCAGGATGATCGCCCCCCATTGCCGGGCATAATCGCGCCACACGCCGGCCACGAACAGGCGGCGCGGCTGCCCGCCGATCACCAGTTCCTGCACCTCGCCGGCCTGCCAGCCGTGCGTCCACGCCATCGGTTCCGAAATGATCACCGCTGTCGCGCCGGCTGGCGCAGCGCTGCTGGTGGTTGCCACCATCGGCACCGCCGGTGCGCCTTGCTGTGCCATCAGCGCCACGGCCGGCCGCGCCGGATCAAGCCGCAGCGGCTGCACCCGCTGAAAATGAATTGCCGCCACCCCCGGCACCGCCGCCAGCCGCGCCTGATCGGCCGGGCCCAGCCCGCCGGCTTCGGCGGCTTCGAGGTGAAGATAGAGATCGGCCGGCAGAATCGCCACCAGCCAGTCGTCCACGCTCTGCCGGAAGCTGGCGACCATCACTGCCATCGCCACCATCAGCGCGGTTGACGCCACAATGCCCGACAGCGCCAGCGACACCGCCTGCGGGCTGGCCCACAAGCGGCGCAGCGCCAGATCCAGCGGCACGTTGCCGTTTGGCAGCCGCAGCAGCAGGGCGATGCCGGCGCGCGCCAGCGCCGGCATCAGCGCCACGCCGCCAGCCAGCAGCAGCGCCATCGCCGCATAGCCCAGAAGCGGCAGCCCGGCGATGGCCGGCCCCAGCGCCGCCACACCGCCCAGCGCCAGCAGCAGCAGGCCGGGGCGCAGCCGCGGCGCGCGCGCCGGGTCGGGTACGTCGCCCTGCCCTTTCAGCGCCGGGGCCGGGGCCGCCCGCGCCGCCGAGAGCGCCGGGATCAGGCTGCCGGCCAGCGCCGTGGCCACGCCCAGCGCGCCAAACAGCAGCGCCGCCAGCGGCGGAAACGCCAGCCGAATGCCGCGGCCGGCAAAGTAGCCGCCGCCCAGATCGCCGCCCACCCGCGCCACCACCAGCACGGCCAGCGCATGGCCCAGCAGCAGGCCCAGCACTGCGCCCACCACACCCAGGATCAGCGCCTCCACCAGCAATTGCACCGCCAGTCCCCGGCGCGGCAGGCCGATGACGCTGAGCAGCGCAAACTGCCCGCGCCGCCGCGCTGCCGAGAGCGCCTGCGCCGACCACACCAGGAACCCGCCGGTCAGCAGCGCCACCAGCGCCAGCATGCCCAGATTGACCCGGTAGGCGCGGCTGAGCGCATCGGCGCGGCTGGCTTCGGCTTCGGGCGCGGCCGCCATCGCATCGTGCGGCAGCAGCGCGGTGATGGCCTGCGTGGCGGCGGCTTCCTGGCCGCGCACCAGCCGCAGATCCAGCCGGTGCAGGCGGCCCAGATGCCCGAACCTGTCCTGCACCACCGAAATATCGGCAACGGCCAGCATGGCATCATCGCCGGCACCGCGCAGCACGCCCGCCACCGGCAGGCGCACCTGCTGTCCGGCGGCCGTCAGGCTGAACTGATCGCCGGTGCCCACGCCGGCGGCACGGGCCAGTGCGGGCGACAGCCACACCGCATCCAGTTGCCAGGCGGGCCGGCTGCCAACGCCGCTCTGCCCGGCGGTGGCAATGCCCACCAGCCCCGGCGTGACCGCAGCGGCGCGCAGCTGATCAAGGCCGATCAGGGTCAGCCGGCCGCCGGTCGCCTGCGATCCCGGCCGCGCCAATTGCCCCCAGCTGGCGGCCAGCTCCACCACCGGGCTGGCGGCCGCCACACCGGGCAGCCGGGCGATGCGCGGATAGAGATTTTCATCAAATCCGGCCGGGGTGCGGCCACGCACCGCCAGATCAGCCCGGCCAGAGACAACGGCTATGGCGCTTTCAAAGCTGCCCAGCGCGGCGCTGTTCACCAGGTGCACGGCAAAGCCCAGCGCCACGCCAACAGCAATCGCCAGCACGGCAATCGCCATCCGCACCGGCTGCGCCCGCCATTCACCGGCCAGCAGCCAGCGAATGGCAACCGGGTTTACCGCAACCAAAGCAGGGGCCGCCATGCCTGTCAGGCCGCAGCCAGGCCGGCGGCAGACAGGCGCAGCACGCGGTGGGCAGCCGCTGCCACCCGGTCGCTATGGGTAACGATCAGCACCGCCGCGCCATTTTGCCGGGCGGCATCCAACAGCAGCGCCAGCACCCGCGCGGCGGTATCGGCGTCCAGATTGCCGGTGGGTTCATCGGCCAGCAGCAGCGCCGGCCGGCTCACCAGCGCGCGGGCGATCGCCACCCGCTGCAATTCGCCGCCCGAAAGATGCGCCGGCCAATCGCCGCCGCGCGTGCCCAGACCCACCGCTTCCAGCATGGCCTGCGCTGCGGTCAGCGCCTGCGCTTCGGATGTGCCGGCCAGCAGCAGCGGCAGCGCCACGTTGCGCGCCAGCGACAGGTGCGGCAGCACATGGAACGCCTGAAAGATGAAGCCGATGCGCCGGCAGCGCAGCGCGGCGCGCGCCGGCTCGTCCAGCGCGGCGATATCCTGCCCCGCCACGTGCACCTGGCCGGCATCGGCACTGTCCAGCCCGGCGATGATGTTGAGCAGGGTGGATTTCCCCACGCCGGATTCGCCGATGATCGCCGCCACCTCGCCGGCAGGCAGCGCCAGATCGACACCGGAAAACAGGCTGCGGCGCGCGCCATCGGGCATGGGCACACTGCGCGCCAGGCCGCTCACGCGCAGCACGGCGCCGGCAGGCGTGGCCATCACGGCGGATGCCGGGGGCGCAGAGGGCGTTTCAGGACGCATGCCAGCGGCTTTAGCCGACTGGCCCGGATTTGGGAGCCGGGTGTGTCACCATGGCACCTGATTGGCCCCGGAGCAGCCCGATCAGGCCAGCGGCGTGAACAGATGCTCCGGATTGCGCATCGCCTTGAATTCCAGCGCGTTGCCGGCCGGATCGAACAGGAAGAAGGTGCCCTGCTCGCCGGGTTTGCCGGCCCAGCGCACATGCGGTTCCAGTTCAAAGGCAAATCCGGCCGCAGCGATGCGCGCGCCCAGCGCTTCCCAGGCCAGCCAATCCAGCACCAGCCCGAAATGCGGCACCGGCACGCTGTCGCCATCCACCTTGTTCCTGTGGATGGCGCTTTTGGGGGCGAGGTGCACCACCAACTGGTGGCCATGGAAATCGAAATCGATCCAGATGTCGCTGCTGCGGCCCTCCGGGCAGCCCAGCACCTGCCCATAGAAGTGCCGGGCGGCTCCCAGATCATCAACGGGAATGGCGAGATGAAAGGGGTTCATGGCGATGCATCCTCGGCAATCGGGTGGGCCGCTGCCAATGCGGCCGCGCGGGCAACCAGCGCGCGGCTGGTGTCGGCCAGCATGGTGCCTTCCGTCTGGCGGATGGGGTGATCGGCCGGCAGCGGCGGCGGCAGATCGGCGGCAAATGGTGTCACGCCGGTCATGTCCGCATAGTGCGCCGGATCCAGCAGCCAGTTCATGACCTGCATCAGGCGCGTGTGCAGGGCCAGATGTTCCAGCGCCGCCGCCGTGCCGAGCTGAGGCGGCAGCGCATCGCGCCACAGCCGGCCCGGCCCGTCTGACCAGCGCCGCGCCGCTTCGGCACAGGCAGCGGTATCGCGGAACAGCGCCTCCATCTGCGGGCGCAGTTTCGGCGGGGCCGGTTTGGCCTTCTTGCGGCCTCTTGAAAGCTGCGGAACGCTGCCCAGATTGGCATTGCTGGCGTCGCCGTTCGGGACGTCGGCAGCGCCCGGCTCGGTATGAGCGGGCTTTACGGCAGATTGCTTAGAGGAGGTTCTTGCCATGCGTGGTTTCGACATATCGCCTTTGTTGCGTTCGTCCATCGGATTCGAAAATCTCAACCGTCTGGTCGATTATGCCAGCCGGGTTGATGGTGGCGACGCCTTCCCCCCCTATAACATCGAAAAGCTGGGCGACGGTGCCTATCGCATCCAGATGGCCGTGGCCGGTTTTGCCCGCCACGAACTGGACATCACTGTGCAGGAAAACACGCTGATTGTCATCGGCCAGGGCGGTGCCGATGCCGAAGCGAGCGAGCGCGTGTTCCTGCACCGCGGCATCGCCAAGCGCGCCTTCGAACGCCGCTTCCAGCTGGCCGACACCATCAAGGTGACCGGCGCGGGCTTTGAAAACGGCCTGCTCAACATCGATCTGGTGCGCGAAATCCCCGAGCACAAGAAGCCGCGCAAAGTGGCGATCGATGGCGGCGAAACCGTTGACGCACTCGCTGTAGCGGCCGAATAAGCCTATCCCCTCAACACCTTCCGGCGCTCGACGCGGAACCGCTTGAGTTCCTCGCCGGGCGCCGGCCATTCCGGATCGGCCTTGGCGGCGGCGGCATAATCCTCCATCGCCTCGCGCAGTTTGCCGGCCAGTTCCTGCGCCTGTGCCCGCGCGAAATAGGCCCGCGCCGGATGGATTGGCCCCAGTTCGATGCCATGGCTGATCAGCGCCACGGCTTCGGCAGCGCGGCCATCAAGCCGGGTCAGCGCCTGGCCCTTGTTGATCCAGGCTTCGGCCAGCGTGGGTGCGGCGCGGATCGCCAGATCGAAATCATCGGCCGCCCGCACCGCCTGCCCCATCTTCAGAAAGGCGATGCCGCGGTTCATCAGCATGGCCAGCCGGAGCGGCGGTGCCACCCCGGCGCGGCCAAGCTGCGCGGAGCAGCGCCGGATCTGGCCGCGATTTGGGCGCGCCGCTTCGGCAGCGGCGCGGCACGGCGCGGCGATTGCGGCCTGCCCTGCCGCTTGCGGCGGCGAATCGGGCGCATCCTGCGCTGCGGCCGGGGCGGCCAGCAGCAAAAGCAAGGCGGCGCGCACGCCGGCCATGGTCAGGCGATGATGTCGGGGATCAGCAGATCTTCAAGGCTGCTGATCTCGTCCTTCAGGCGCAACTTCTTCTTCTTGAAGCGTTGCAGCTGGATCATGTCGGGCAGCGGCACCAGGCGCAGCGCCTCGATCGCCGCATCCAGATCGCGGTGATCCTGCTTCAACAATTCGATGCGGGCATGTATTTCCGCCGGGTCCACTGGTGGCTCCGATGAGGGGGACAGGGATTTGCGGTAGCCAAAGTTGCAGCGCCTCTCAAGGGGCGGCGACAGAGTGTGGCCGGTTCATGCCGAACCGGCGGCAAAAATCATCGGCCGGGCATGGACAGGCAGGCCGGAACATGATGCAATCCATGGTCCCGCCGCGCACCCATGCCGGCGGTGATCGAAGGGAGCGTGCCCCATGGCCAATGCCCACCGGGACCAATTGATTGCCCGCCATGCCCGGCTTGATGACAGCCTGGCCAATGAACTGAAAAGACCGGTGCCCGACACGGTGCAATTGCGCCGGCTGAAGCGGGAAAAGCTGAAGCTGAAAGACGAAATCAGCCGCGAATCAGCGCACTGAACCACCTGGACTGGCCCAAGGGCCGCGGCGTCACTCGTCGCGGCTCACCTTCTCGTCGCGTTCATGGCGTTCCTGCGCATCGATCGTCATCGTGGCGATCGGCCGCGCTTCCAGACGGGCCAGGCTGATCGGTTCGCCGGTCATTTCGCACCAGCCGTAATCGCCCGAATCGATGCGGCGCAGCGCGGCGTCGATCTTGGAAATCAGCTTGCGCTGCCGGTCGCGGGTTCTGAGTTCGATCCCCCAATCGGTTTCGCTGGCGGCACGATCAGTCAGGTCGGGCTCGCGCAGCGGCTCGGCCTTCAGCGCCTCCAGCGTGCCTTCCGACTCTTTCAGGATTTCGTCTTTCCAGACCAGCAACTTGCGGCGGAAATAGGTCTGCTGACGCGGGTTCATGAATTCTTCGTCCGCGCTCGGACGGTAACCGGGGGGCAGATCGTCGCCGGTCGCGGACACGGTCAATATACCTTCGCTGCCACCGGGTCCGGAAAAATCGCCATCAGACTCGCTCTTCATGACCAGCTCCTCCCCCAACTCCGGGGCTGGCGCGTCGCCCGCACGGGGCCCAGCGTCAGCCTTGGCGTCGGTCCCGAAACTCCCCGCCGGTCAGATTTCTCTGGCTGGCACGCTCCCAATGGCTGGCCCCATAGCCCTGCGCAACAAAAGCGGCAAGTGGCGATTGCGCGCTTTGTCAGCCCTTCAGGCCGTCGATGCGGGCCTGCAGCGCGGCGAGCTGTTCCTTCAGCGCCTGCACTTCATCGGCAGGCGGTGCCGGTTCACTCGCGCCTGGTTTGCCAGCCGGCGGGTCGCGGAAGCGTGTGCCGGTCATCATTTCGGTGGCGGCCTGGAACATCGCCAGATTCTGCCGGGTAAGCTGTTCAAACGGCTTCAGCGCGGCATCACGGAACTTGGCCTGATTTTCGGCAAAGGCGGCCATCGATGCTTCCAGATAATGCGGCACCATGCCCTGCATGCTGTCGCCATAAAGCGAAATGATCTGGCGCAGGAACGAGGTTGGCAGCATGGTCTGCCCGCCGGCTTCGCCTTCCATCACGATCTGGGTGAGCACGGACCGCGTGATATCTTCGCCGCTGCGGGCATCGAACACCTGAAAATCCCGGCCCTCGCGCGTCATCTCCGCCAGATGCTCCAGCGTGATGTAGCTGGAGGTTTCGGTGTTGTAGAGCCGCCGGTTGGCGTATTTCTTGATGATCACCGGCTGCGAGCCGGGTTTGCCAGCGTCTGAAGATGGGGTGGTGGGCATGAAGCGTCCCGATTTGTTGCTTGGCCTCTGGCGTAGCAAAAGCCATGTTGCGCCGCAATGCCGCAGCCGGACTGCCAATAGATGAGCCGCGCCCGCGGCCCCCACCCGCTGCCGCTGTTCCTTGGCATGGTGCAGGCGGTGTGCGGCGATGACCGGGTGCGGCTGGGCCGCGTGCTGGCGGGCCTGAACCGGTATCAGGCCGCGCCGCTGCCGCCGCCGCGCCCGCCGTGGCCGCAGGTGGCCCGCGTGGGCGGTGTGAGCCTGCGCGCCGGTGCCGCCGATGGCCATCCGGTGGTGCTGGTGCCATCGCTGATCAACGCGCCCGATGTGCTGGATCTGGGGCCGGGCCAGAGCCTGTGCGCGCATCTGGCAGCGCAGGGTTATCGCCCGCTGCTGGTGGATTGGGGGGCGCAACCGGAGCCGCTGGGTCTGGTGCAATTGGTGACAGAGCGGCTGGTGCCGCTGATCGCCGGGCTGGGCCGGCCTGTGCCGCTGATCGGTTATTGCCTGGGCGGCACGCTGGCGCTGGCCGCGGCGCGGGCCGGCAGTGCCAGCCGGGTGGCGCTGCTGGCAGCGCCGTGGCGCTTTGCCGGCTATGGCGATGCCGGCCGGCAGGCAGTGGGCCGCTGGTGGGCGCAGGCCGAGGCGCTGGCCCAGCCGCTGGGCGCCGTGCCGATGGACCTGCTGCAACCGGCCTTCTGGGCGATGGATCCGGCGGCACTGGCGGCGAAATATGAAAAGCTGGCGGAGGCGGATAGCGCGGTGGTGGCCGGCTTTGCCCGGCTGGAAGATTGGGCCAATGGCGGCGCGCCGATCAGCATGGCCGCCGCGGCCGATCTGGCCGCGCTGTTCAAGGCGGGGGCGACCGGCATCGGCGGCGAGATGGTGCCAGACGTGCCGCTGCTCGATATCGTTGCCCTCAATGACCGGATCGTGCCGGCGGCCGCTGCGCTCACCCGCCCCGGTGCGCCGGGCCGACTGGAGATTGCCGGCGGCCATGTTGGCATGGTGGTTGGCCGGCGCGCGCCAGAACTGCTGTGGTCGCCGCTCACCCGGTTTCTCGGCAGCGATGGTGCAGCGCCGCGAACCAGCCTAGTTTAGGTGCAACGACTCGACCTGATGGGGACTATCGCATGACCAACATCGTGATCACCGCCGCTCGCCGCACCGCCGTGGGCAGCTTCATGGGCAGTTTCGGCGCCGTGCCGGCGCATCTGCTGGGCAAGGCGGCCATCGAGGCGGCGCTGGCAGATGCCGGCGTGGCACCAAGCGAAGTGAGCGAAATCATCCTGGGCCAGGTGCTGACGGCGGCGCAGGGCCAGAACCCGGCGCGGCAGGCAGCCATGGCGGCCGGCATCGCGCAGGAAGCTCCGGCCTATGGCGTCAATCAGGTGTGCGGTTCGGGCCTGCGCGCCGTGGCGATGGCGGCGCAGGCGATTGCGAGCGGCGATGCCGGCATCGTAGTGGCCGGCGGCCAGGAATCGATGAGCCTTGCCACCCACGCGCAAAGCCTGCGCGCCGGGCAGAAGATGGGCCACATGGAACTGGTCGATACCATGATCAAGGATGGCCTGTGGGATGCCTTCAATGGTTATCACATGGGAATCACAGCGGAAAATGTGGCGGAAATGTATCAGATCAGCCGCAGCGCGCAGGATGAATTCGCCGTTGCCAGCCAGAACAAGGCCAGCGCTGCCCGCGCCGCCGGGCGCTTTGCCGCCGAAATCGCGCCCGTCACCATCAAGGGCCGCAAGGGCGACACGGTGGTGGATACCGACGAATATATCCGCGACGGCGTGACCATCGACAGCGTGTCGGGCCTGAAGGGCGCCTTCAAGAAGGATGGCAGCGTGACCGCCGCCAATGCCAGCGGCCTCAATGATGGTGCAGCGGCGCTGGTGCTGATGAGCGAGGCCGAAGCGGCGCGGCGCGGTGCCACCGTGCTGGCGCGCATCGCCGGCTTTGCCAGCGTGGGCGTCGATCCCGCGATCATGGGCATCGGCCCGGTGCCGGCCAGCCGCAAGGCACTGGAAAAGGCCGGCTGGAGCGTGGCGGATCTGGATCTGGTGGAAGCCAACGAAGCCTTTGCCGCGCAAGCACTGGCAGTGGGCCAGGAACTGGGGCTGGACCCCGCCAAGCTCAATGTGAATGGCGGCGCGATCGCCATCGGTCATCCCATCGGCGCATCGGGCGCGCGCATTTTGGTGACGCTGCTGCACGAAATGGGCCGGCGCGATGCGAAGAAGGGCCTGGCCACGCTGTGCATCGGCGGCGGCATGGGCATTGCCATGGCGGTTGAACGCGGCTGAGCCATAACCCGCCGCGCTGACCCGCCACCATGATCCGCGACGCCACTCCGATTGAACGGCTGTTCGCCGGGCAGCGCCACGGCCGCCTGCTGGTGCTGGGCAAGCCGCCCGAAAAGGTGACGCTTAACCTGGATGGCTGGGAACGCATCGCCTGTGTGGCCACCGAAGACGATCAGGCGCGGCCCGGCACGGTGCGCGCCGATCCGCATCACCTGCCCTTCCACGAGGCGCTGTTCGACAAGGCGCTGCTGTCGGCCCCGCTGATCCAGCCGCGCCTGATGCTGCGCGAATTGTGGCGGGTGCTGTCGCCGGCCGGGCTGGCGGTGCTGATCGTCAAGGCGCGGCGGCCGTGGCACATCAAGGATATCGGCTGGCTGCGCGAACCGCTGGCGCTCAGGCTGGACGAAGCGATGTTCGAGGTAATGGACTGGCAGGTGGAAACCCTGCCAGATCGCCACCATGTCGTGCTGGTCGGCAAACGCGACTGGCAGCGGCCGGTGATGGTGGGCGCAGCCGATCCGGCAATGCAGCCGCGCACGGTGAATTAGGCGATGATGGACGCAGATGCTCTGGCCGCCGTGGTGAAGATGGTGCCCCTGTCGGCCCATCTGGGCTTTGAACTGCGCGAACTGGGGCCGCAGCGCGTTGTCGTTCACGCCGTCATCAAGCCGGAACATTGCACCTCAGGCGGCACCGCGCATGGCGGTTTCCTGATGGCGCTGGCCGATTTCACCGGGGCCTGCGGCGCGTTTCAGGTGCTGCCTGACGGGGCCAAGGGCACCACCACCATCGAATCGAAAACCAACATGATGGGCGCGATTGCAGTGGGCAGCACATTGATCGCCACCGCCACGCCGCTGCACGTGGGCCGCCGCACCAGCGTGTGGGTGACACGGGTGGAAAGCATGGAGGGCAAGCTGGCTAGCGTGACCACGCAGACGCAGATGGTGCTTTAGATCCTGATCGCCACGCTCACCACGTCGCCCTCGGCGATTTTCTCCGCCTTGCGCACCGCCGCCTTGATCGGCAGCAGGTAGCCGCCGACATCCTTGCTGGGAAACAGTGAGGTTTTCCAGTTGGTTTTGCCGATGCAGGCGTTGACGTACACCGATCCCCACGCCGCCGTGCGCCCCGGCGCGGCGCGGCGCAGGGCTGCGGCCACGTCGCCATCGATGGTGAGGAAATGCCACGCCGCCGTGGTGGTTTTGGGCGTGCCGTCAGCCGATTTCGGCCGCCACAGCCACACTGGCCCGCTGTGCTGCCACACGCCGCCAGCCGGCGGATCGACGCCCAGTTCCTCACGCAGAAAGCGGATCAGTTCAGGATCAAGATCGTCGTCCACAAATTTCAGAATAGCCTAACGCCGCAGCACGAACACCCCGGTATCGGCGGCCAGATTGGGCCACAGCGAGACCGGCCGGCCGCCGGCCAGCGCGGCGCGGCGCTCCACCGTCAGGCCCATCTGGCCGGCCAGCGCTTCGAAATCGGCGATAGTGCAAAAGTGGATATTGGGTGTTTCATGCCAGCTGACCGGCAGGCTGCGCGTGACCGGCATCCGGCCCGTCAGCGCCAGCCCGGCGCGCACCCGCCAATGGCCGAAATTGGGGAAGGACACCACGGCGCTGCGCCCGATCCGCACCAGTTCGTTCAACACCAGCGCCGGCCGGTGCATGGCCTGCAAGGTGTTTGACAGGATCACCACGTCGAACGCGCAATCTGGATAATCGGCCAGATCGGTATCGGCATCGCCCTGCACCACTGCCAGCCCGCGCCCGACGGCAGCGGCGACATCGCCGGCATCCAGTTCGATCCCGCGGCCCTCCACGCCCTTGGTGTCGCGCAGCCAGGCCAGCAATTGCCCGTCGCCGCAGCCGATATCCAGCACGCGCGCGCCTTGCGGCACGGCATCGGCAACGGCCGCCAGATCGGCGCGCAGCGGAACCGGAGTCATGCCGTCAGGAACCCACCCACAACGCGGTTCATTTCCGGCGCGTCGAGCAGGAAGGCATCATGGCCGAACGGGCTTTCCAGTTCGACGAACGAAACCGGCGCGCCGGCGGCATTGAGCGCCTTGACCACGCGGCGGCTTTCGGCGGTCGGATACAGCCAATCCGAAGTGAAGCTGATCAGGCAGAAGCGGCTGTGCGTGCCGGCGAAGGCCCGCGCCAGATTGCCCTCATGCGCCTCAGCCAGATCGAAATAGTCCATGGCGCGGGTGATGTAGAGATAGGAGTTGGCATCGAACCGCTCCACGAATGACAGGCCCTGGTGGCGCAGATAGGATTCCACCTGAAAATCCGCATCGAAGCCGAATGACACGCTTTCGCGGTTCTGCAGCCGCCGCCCGAACTTCTCGGTCAGCCCTTCCTCGGAAAGATAGGTGATGTGCGCCGCCATGCGCGCCACCGCCAGCCCGGCGGCGGGCGGCGCGCCGGCCGCATAGGCCCCGCCGGCCCACGCCGGATCGGCCATGATCGCCTGCCGGCCCACTTCGTGAAAGGCGATATTCTGCGCGCTGTGCCGGGCCGCGGCGGCGATGGCCACCACCTTGCCCACCCGCGCCGGATATTGCACCGCCCAGCTGAGGGTCTGCATGCCGCCCATCGAACCGCCAATCACCGCTGCCAGCCGTTCAACACCCAGATGATCGAGCAGCCGCGCCTGTGCCGCCACCATGTCGGCAATGGTGATCACCGGAAAGCCCATGGCAAAGGGCTGGCCGGTGCGCGGATCGATGCTGGATGGCCCGGTGGAACCCATGCAGCCGCCCAGCACGTTGGCGCAGATGATGAACCAATGTTCCGGATCGACCGGCTTGCCCGGCCCCACCAGCCGCGCCCACCAGCCGGGTTTGCCAGTGCGCGGGTGCGGGCTGGCAACATGCTGATCACCAGTCAATGCGTGGCAGATCAGGATGGCGTTGGTGGCGTTGGCATTCAGGCGGCCATAGGTTTCATAGGCGATGGTGAGTTCCGGCAGCACGCCGCCACCGGCCAGCGGG
>DAITMD010000017.1:0-15140 GCA_036835345.1 Sandarakinorhabdus sp.
GCGGCATTCCCGACATTGATTTCTATGTCGCCTACAACATGTTCCGGCTGGCCGGCATCATCCACGGCATCAAGGGCCGGGTGATCCGCGGCACCGCCACATCCGAACATGCGAAAAAATCGGCCGAGGGCTTCGAGGCGCTGGCCGATCTGGCGTGGGATCAGGCGCAGAAACTGGGCGCGCGCTGAGTGGCCGCCAATCGCTGGCCGATCTTTGTCCTCACGCTGCTGGCGGCGCTGGTCTGGGCGGCGATCCGCATTCAGGTGCCACCGCCGCTGCCGGCCAGCGCCCCGCCTGACCAGTTCAGCGCCGCGCGCGCCATGGCCGATGTGCGGGTGCTGGCGCAGCAACCGCACCCCGTCGGCAGCCCCGCCAGCGCTGCCGTATTGGCGCATCTGGAAACGCGGTTGGCGGCGCTGGGATTCAGTGTGCGCCGCGTGGTGACGCCGCTGCCGGAACGCCCGGCGAAACGGCTGGCAAAATGGGGCGGCGATCCCGCCAGCCCGGCGATCAGCCTGGTGGCGGTGAGGCCCGGCAGCGATCCCGCCGCGCCGGCAGTGGCGCTGATGGCGCATCATGATTCGGTGTGGGCATCGCCAGGCGCTGCCGATGATATCGCCGGGGTGGCGGCGGCGCTGGAAATCGCCCGCGCCGTGCCGCAGCCCACGCAGAAACGCGATCTGGTGCTGCTGCTGACCGATGGCGAGGAACTGGGGCTGGTCGGCGCGCGGGCGATCTTCGATGCGCCGGGCGATCCCGTTGCGGCGCACATCGGCGTGGTGATCAATCTGGAGGCGCGCGGCGCCGGCGGCCGCGCCATGATGTTCCAGACCGGGCCGGACAATGGCGATCTGGTGCGCCTGCTGGCGCGCAGCGCACCCGGCGCATCGGCCAGCAGCGTGGCGGTGACCGTGTACGAAAATCTGCCAAACGATACCGATTTCACGCCGGCGCTGAAGCGCGGCATCGCCGGCCTGAACTTCGCCTTCATCGGGGAGGCCTGGGCCTATCACAGCCCGATGGCCACGCCGGAGCGGCTGGAGCAGGGTGCGCTGCAACATCTGGGCGACAGTGCGCTGGGCGTCACGCGTGCGCTGCTGGGCGCCGCGGCGCTGCCCGCGCCGGCGCCCAGCGCGGTGTTTGCCGCTGCGCCCATCGCCGGCCTGATCGTCTATCCGCCGGCGGCGGGCTGGGGCCTGCTGGCGGTCGCCGCGGGCCTCATGGCGCTCAGCGCATGGTGGCGGCGCGGCGAATGGACCATCTCCGCGTCCGTCCTGTCGTTCGGGCAGGCGGTGCTCACCATCCTGATTGCCGGCGGCCTGATGTGGGGCCTGAACCTGATGTCGGGCCGTGTGGGGGCAGAATATTATGACCGGCTGGCGGCGCTGCCCCGGCTTGAGGTGGTGGCCGGCCTGGCGGCGCTGGCGGCGCTGCTGTTTGCCGCCTCGGCCCCCGCCGGCACGGCGTGGGATCGCTGGCTCACCTTGGTGAAGCTGTGTTTCGTCGCGGCGCTGGCGGCGCAGATCTGGCTGCCGGGGGCAGGGCCGATCTTTGCCTGGCCGGCGCTGCTGGCGGCGCTGGGCCTCGTCATCGGCGCGCGGCCGGGTGCTGCCGGGATGGCGCAGTTGCTCCCGGCCGCGCTGCTGGCCATCCCCGGTCTCGCGTTCACGGCGGAATTGGCGCATTTCGCCTTTCTGGGCGTGGGCGCGCCGATGCCCTATGCCACCGCGCCGCTGCTCATCCCGGTGCTGGCACTATTGGCGCCGATCCTGCCCGACGGCCCGCGCCGCCCGGCGTTGATCGGCATGGTGGCGGCAACACTGCTGGCGGGCGGCATGGCGCTGTGGGTGGCGCTTGATGCCCCTGCGCCGTCGGTGCCGCCCTATGCAGGCACCGAAAAACAGCAGAGTTAGGGCAGGATCACCGGCCCGTCGCTGATCCGGCTGGCCAGCAGTTTGTCGATCTTGCGGCCGTCCATGTCGATGATCTCGAACTGCCAGCTGCCCACCCGGAAGGTCTCGCCGGTTTCGGGCAGGTGGCGCAATTGCTCCAGCGCCAGCCCGGCCACCGTGTCGAAATCCCGGTCCTCGCTCAAGGGCAGGCCCAGCCGGTCGGCCAGTTCATCCACCGGCAGCGCGCCCGATATCAGCCAGCTGCCGTCCGCCCGCTCCACCATCGGCGGATCGTTCATGTCGTCCACATCGCTGCGGAACGCGCCGGCAATGGCGCTCAGCAGATCCGATGGCGTCACGATGCCTTCGAAATGGCCATATTCATCATGCACCAGCGCCATCGGGATGGCGGCATCGCGCAGCGCATTCAGCGCTTCCACCGCGTCCACCACATCGGGCAGCACTGGCGCCGGCCGTGCCAGCGCCGCCAGATCCAGCGGCCGGCCTTCGATCAGCGCCTGCACCACGTCGCGCGCCTGCAGCACGCCGATAATCTCGTCCACCGTGCCATTGGCCACCAGCAGTCGGCTGTGCGGCGTCGCGGCCAGCTGCGCGCGCACATCGGCCTCGGCGGCGTGCACGTCGATCCAGTCCACCTCCCCGCGCGGCGTCATCACCCCGCGCACCCGCCGGTCCGCCAGCCGCATGATGCCGGAAATCATCTGGCTTTCTTCCGCATCGATCACCCCGGCAGTGGCGGCATCGGCCACCACCGACCGCAATTCCTCTTCGGTCACCGTCTGCACATTGTCGCGGTTCTGGCGCAGCAGGCGGAACACCAATTGGCTGGATTGATCCAGCACCCACACGAACGGCGTCGTCAACCGGGCGAATTGGACCATCACCGGGGCCACCAGCGCGGCGATGGTTTCGGGCGATCGCAGGGCAAATTGTTTGGGCACCAGTTCGCCCACGATCAGCGAGAGATAGGTGGCGATGGCGATCACCACGGCATAACCGATTTCCTGGCTCAGCGACGCCGGCAGGCCGAACCACAGCGCCAGCCGGTTGCCCACCGGAATCGCCAGCGTCGCACCCGAATAAGCACCGTTGATGATGCCCACCAGCGTGATGCCGATCTGCACGCCCGACAGGAACCGCCCGGGATTTTCCGCCAGCGTCAGCGCCTGGCCGGCGCCACTTGATCCCGCCGCCGCCAGCGCGCGCAGGCGCGGCCGCCGAGCCGATACGATCGCCAGCTCCGACATGGCGAAGAAGCCATTGAGCAGGATCAGCCCCGCGATGATCGCGGCGTCCAGCCAGGGAA
The DNA here is from genome assembly GCA_036835345.1 of Sandarakinorhabdus sp. Taxonomy (GTDB): domain Bacteria; phylum Pseudomonadota; class Alphaproteobacteria; order Sphingomonadales; family Sphingomonadaceae; genus Sandarakinorhabdus. Next base: position 3,220 of record DAITMD010000017.1, read on the forward strand.
AGGGGGCCATCGGCTCCGGGCGCGTTGCGCGGGGCCAGACTGCCCGCTCTATATGGCCTATACGGGATGAACCCGGCCACTGCCAAGTGGATGCAGGCTTGGCAGCGGCCTGGCTCTGCCGCACATTGGCGCCAGTCAGCGAACCTCTTGAGGAGAGACACGTGAAGCGCAGCATCACCATCGGCCTTTCCAGCCTCGCTCTGATCGTCGCGGGCTGCACCACCAATCCCGATACCGGGCAGCGGCGCGTGTCGCGGGCTGGCGCCATGGCGGGTGCGGGTGCTGGTGCCGGCGCATTGTTCGGCGCGCTGATCGGCGGGCGCAACAACCGTGCCGAAGTGCTGATCGGCGCCGGCGTTGGTGCCATCGCTGGCGGGCTGGCGGGCAATTACATGGACCGGCAGGCCCGCAGGCTGAAGGAAAGCACCGCCGGCACCGGCATCGAAGTGGAACAACAGGGCGAAGAGATCGCCATCCGCCTGCCATCGGGCATCAGCTTTGATACCGGCCAGGCGATGCTGCGCCCCGAATCGCGTCCGGCGCTGGACGAGGTCGCCAAGACGCTGGTGGAGTTTCCCTCCACCTATATCGACGTGACCGGCCACACCGATGCGACCGGCAGCGACGCCGTCAACCAGCCGCTTTCAGAACGGCGCGCGCAAACGGTGGCGGATTATCTGGCCATGCAGGGCGTGCAGCGCGCGCGGGTGGAGGTGCGCGGCGATGGCCCACGCTTCCCGATCGCCAGCAACGACACCGACGATGGCCGCGCCCAGAACCGCCGGGTGGAAATCCACCTGCAGCCGGTGAAGCAGGGCGACGCGCCGGGCACCGTCCAGCCGCGCTCCTAGGCCGGCCGCGCGAACCGCGCAGCCTTAACCCCGCAGCGCCGCGCCCAGCTTCGCTGCCGCCGCCACCACCCTGGCCGACACCGCTTCGATATCGGCGTCGGTCAGGGTGGCGGTGGTCGGCTGCAACACCACTTCCAGCGCCAGGCTGGCCTTGCCGTCGGGCACGCCGGGGCCGGTGTAGCGATCAAACAGCGTCACGCCGGCAATCAGCGCCTTGTCGGCAGCAGCCACGGCGCGGATCAGGCTGTCGGCCGGCAGCGCTTCGTCCACCACAAAGGCGAAATCGCGGCTCAGCGGCAGCAGCGGGTTTGGTGCCCACGCCTCGCGCTTGCGGCTGCGCGGCGGCAGCGCGTCCAGATAGATTTCCACCGCCGCCACCGGGCCTTTCACATCGAACTGCGCCGAAACGCGCGGGTGGATGATGCCGAAATCGGCCAGCACCGCCTTGCCCAGCACCAACCGGCCGCTGCGGCCCGGATGCCACCAGCTTGCCTGCGGCGCTGCCACGTTCAGGCGCTGCACCGGCGCACCCAGCGCGCTGAGCGCCGCCATCGCCTCCAGCTTGGCATCATAGGCATCGGGCCGGGCGGCGCTGCCGGTGCGCCAGTCGCGCGCCCGCACGTCGCCGGCCAGCAGGATGGCCGCGGTGGGGTGCTCCGCCTCTGCCAGATAGCGCTGCCCCAGCTCGAACAGGCGCACCGATGCCGCGCCGCGATCCGCATTGCGCGCGGCCGCGCTCAGCAGGCCGGGCAGCAGGCTGGGCCGCATCGCCGCCATGTCGGCCGAAATCGGATTGGCCAGATTGAACGCCGCCCCGCCAAAGGCATCGGCGTCGGCCGGCGGCAGGAAGCTCCAGGTGATGGCTTCGTCGTGCCCGCGCGCCGCCAGCACCCGGCGCAGCCGCCGCTGCATGCGCTGCACCGGCGTTGCGGTGGGCCGCGCCACGCCATCCACGCGCGGCAGCGGCGTGGCCGGCACCTTGTCCAGCCCGTGGATGCGCACCACCTCCTCCACCAGATCGGCCTCGCCGTCCACATCGCGCCGCCAGCTGGGCACGGTCACCTGCCACGGCTCGCCGCCTGCAACCGAACGCACCTCAAAGCCCAGCCGCGACAGGATCGCGGCCTGCTCATCCGCGGCCACATCCAGCCCGGCCAGGCCCAGCACCCGCGCCGGGCGATAGGCCACGATCTTGCGCGGATTCGGGATTTCGCCCGCCACCACCACGTCCGATGCGTCACCGCCGCACAGGTCCAGCACCATTTGCGTCGCCAGTTCCAGCCCCGGCAGCACGAAGGCCGGGTCCACCCCGCGCTCGAACCGCGCCCGCGCATCGCTGTTGATGCCCAGCGCGCGGCCAGTGGCGCCGATGCGTTCCGGCGTGAAATAGGCCGCTTCGATCAGCACTTCGGTGGTCGCCTCTGAACAGCCCGATGCCTCGCCGCCCATGATGCCGCCGATATCGTGCACCTCGGCATCGTCGGCGATCACCGTCATCGTCTCATCGAGCGCATAGGTCTTGCCGTTCAGCGCCAGCACACTCTCCCCGGCCCGCGCCCGCCGCGCGGTCAGGCCGCCGTGCAGCCGGGCCACATCATAGACGTGCAGCGGGCGTCCGCTGTCGATGGTCAGGAAATTGGTGATGTCCACCAGCGCCGAAATCGGCCGCAGCCCCACGGCGCGCAGCCGGCGCTGCAACCAGTCCGGGCTGGCGCCATTCGTCAGCCCGCGCACCACCCGCCCCGCGAACGCCGGGCAGCCCTCGGCATCCTCAACCACAATCGGGCGCGGCATCGGGAAGCTGCCGGCCACCGGCGCAATCGCGCGCGGCTTCAGCGTGCCCACCCCGGCCGCCGCCAGATCGCGGGCGATGCCCAGCACGCCCAGGCATTCCTGCCGGTTGGGCGTGATGGCGATATCGAACACCGGATCGTTCATCCCGGCCCAATCGACATAGCGCGCACCCAGCGGCGCATCATCCGGCAGTTGGATAATGCCTTCATGTTCGTCCGACAGTTCCAGTTCGCGCATCGAACACATCATGCCGGATGATTCGACGCCGCGAATTGCCGCCACCCTCAGGGTGATGCCGCTGCCGGGCACGAAGGTGCCGGGCGCGCCGAACACGCCCTTCATGCCGGCGCGCGCGTTGGGCGCACCGCACACCACCTGCACCGGATCGCCGGCACCGGTATCGACCATCAGCACCTGCAACTTGTCGGCCTGCGGGTGGCGCTCGGCGTTGATGACATGCGCGATGGTGAAGGCACCCAGCGCTTCAGCCGGGTTCTCGATGCCTTCCACTTCCAGGCCACATGCCGTCAGCGCGTCGGCGATCTCGCCCACGCTGGCGCTGGTCTCCAGATGGTCCTTCAACCAGGACAGGGTGAACTTCATGAGGAAGCTCCGGCAGAGATCGAGGGCAGATCGAAGGCAGAAAAGCCGTGGTGCTTCAGCCAGCGCACGTCACCATCGAAGAAGGCGCGCAGATCGGTCAGGCCATATTTCAGCATCGCCAGCCGATCGACTCCGGTGCCAAAGGCAAAGCCCTGCCATTCCTCAGGGTCCAGCCCGCAGGCGGCGATCACGCGCGGATGCACCATGCCGCTGCCCAGCACCTCCAGCCATTTGTCGACCTGGCCCGCCCCGGCCGGCTTGCCGGTTTTCGACGAATAGCCGACATCGACCTCCACCGAAGGCTCGGTGAACGGGAAATAGCTGGGGCGGAAACGCAGTGCGACATCGTCCACCTCGAAAAACGCCTTGATGAACGTCTCCAGCGTCCACCTGAGGTGCGCCAGCGTGATGCCCTTGTCGATCACCAGGCCTTCGATCTGGTGGAACATCGGCGTGTGGGTGGCATCGGAATCGCTGCGATAGACGCGGCCCGGCGCGATGATGCGAATGGGCGGCTTTTGCGCCAGCATCGTGCGGATCTGCACCGGCGAGGTGTGCGTGCGCAGCACCAGTTTGGCATCGGGCGGGCTTTGCGCGATATAGAAAGTGTCGTGCATGGCGCGGGCCGGATGATGTTCGGGGATGTTGAGCGCGGTGAAATTGTGCCAGTCGTCCTCGATCTCGGGGCCTGTCGCAACGGCGAAGCCCAGATCGGCGAAAATCTCCGCCAGCTCGTCCATCACCTGGCTGACCGGGTGGACAGAGCCGGCGGGCGGCAGCGCCACCGGCAGCGTCATGTCCTGACGTTCGGCAGCAAGTTTCGCGTTCAGCGCCGCTTCGTCCAGCGCTGCTTTCTTCGCGGCGAGCGCAGCGGTGACGGCTTCGCGCAGGCCATTGAAGGCCGGGCCGTTCACGGCGCGATCCTCGGGGCTCATGCCGCCCAATGTCTTGAGCAGCGCGGTTACGCTGCCCTGCTTGCCCATCGCGGCCACCCGCACCGCCTCCAGCGCATCGGGCGTGGCGGCAGCGGCGATGGCGGCCAATATGTCGGCTTGAAGGGCGGCGGTGGTCATGGGCAGCAGCGGTTAAGCCAGCGCCCGGCTTCATGCAAGCTGGCGCCCATGCAAAAACGCCGGGCACCCATCGGCACCCGGCGTTCCTGCCAGTCGGTGAAAATCAGGCCGAAATGGCGGTGCGGCGACGGCGCGCGGCAGCGCCGGTCAGGCCAAAGCCGGCGATCAGCAGCGCCCAGCTGGCCGGTTCGGGAATGGCTGCCGACGTCGCCACATCATAAGTGATGCTGCCATTGAAGTTGCGCGGCGCAAACTGGCTGCCAAAGGCATAGCTGCGGCCATAGCCCTGCAGGATCGAAAGATTGGCATCCGATGCCAGCACCGCACCCACGGCGGTGCCGTTGGTATAGTTCACAATGCCCTGACCCGGCAGAATAGACGTGATGTAAAGGCCCATGGTTGCGCCTGCGGCCAGCGAGAAATCGGCAAAATCAATCGCCGATTGCGTGCCCACGCCGCCGCCGGTCACGCCGGTAAGCGTCGATATCAGCGTCCAGCCCGCCGGCCCCAGATTGCCGACCACAGTGCCGGGGCGGGTATAGACTTCGATGGTGTAGCTGCCGTTTGCCAGGCTGACAGCGCCGCCGGTAATGGTCAGCGCCTGCGAGCCGGCAACAATATCGAACATCACGCCCGATTGGGCATTGCCGCCAGACAGCGGCGTGACAAGGGTGACAGCCGCAGCCGGCACACTGGCCATTGTGGACGCGGCCAAAGCCAGCGCACCGAAACGCATCAAAACAGACATGGACAACCCTCTTCACGCAACATGCCGGAAATGCCCGGCAACCCAAACTGAGGGAGCGTCTAGCGCGTTAAGGTTAATAAATCGGACGCACCACAAAAAAAGTGCGCCGTCAGCAGACGGCGCACTTTTTTCCGGCCATCGGCCAAAGCGCGGCTCAGGCGGCCTTCGCCTCCAGAGCGGCCTTCACCTGGCCGATGATGGCGGCAAAGCTTTCCGGCTGGTTCATGGCCAGATCGGCCATCACCTTGCGGTCCAGCGGCAGTTCCATCAGCTTCACGCCGTTCATGAACTGGCTGTAGGTCAGCCCCTGTTCGCGCACGGCGGCGTTGATGCGCTGGATCCACAGGGCGCGGAAATTGCGCTTGTTCACCTTGCGGTCGCGATAGGCATATTGGCCGGCCTTTTCAACGGCCTGCCGCGCGATGCGGATGGTGTTCTTGCGGCGGCCGTAAAAGCCCTTCGCCTGTTCCAATATGCGCTTGTGCTTGGCGCGCGCGGTTACACCACGTTTGATACGCATGGGTGCTGCTCCTTACTTCAGGCCGTACGGCGCCCAGGCGTGCACCCGGGCGGTATCGGCTTCAGCAAGGACGCTGGTGCCGCGGTTCTGGCGGATATATTTGGCATTGTGGCTGATCAGGCGGTGGCGCTTGCCGGCCACACCATGCTTGATCTTGCCCGACGCGGTGATCTTGAATCGCTTCTTGACCCCGCTCTTGGTCTTCATCTTGGGCATTTCGGTCTCCTTTTAAAGACGCATCAAAAACGGCCATGGCAGCCCTTTTGGCCAGGCAGTTCGGTTCATGCGAACGGCGCGCTTAGCCGCTTCGCCCCATCAGTGCAAGCGCCGCCCCGCATCCCCCTCTTGCCGACTCGCCTTTGTTCTGTTTATGTTCACGCCAATCACATCAAGGGAGCAGCAGCATGATCGGATATGTCACTGTGGGCACCAACGATATCGCCCGGGCGGCGCGATTCTATGATCCCATCGCCGCCGAACTGGGCGTCGGCCGGATGATGGAGTTTGACAGTTTCATCGCCTGGGGCACGCCCGGCGGCGCAGCCGGAATCGCGGCCACGAAGCCTTTTGATGGGCAGCCGGCCACGGTGGGCAACGGCGTGATGGTGGCCTTCGAAGCGAAAGACCGCGCCCAGGTGGACCGTATCCACGCCCTTGCGCTGGCGGGCGGCGGCACCTGCGATGGCCCGCCCGGCCCGCGCGGCGATTCGGGATTTTACGCCGGCTATTTCCGCGATCCCGATGGCAACAAGCTGAACGCGTTTATCATGGGGTGAGCCGCGTTCCGGCGCGGCGTATCATGGGGTGAGCCGCGTTCCGGCGCGGCGTATCATGGGCTAGGCGCGGCCGGGAATGGCCGAAAGATGCGCCACCGCCACCCCGGTCAGCGCGAAGGCGCGTTCCCAGCGGCGCTCAACCGGTGTGGCCCAAACGCAGGCGGCGTCGCCCGGCGCCAGGTGCCAGCCGTGCTGCCGCATTTCGCCTTCCAGCTGGCCGGCGCCCCAGCCGGCATAGCCCATCACCATGTGCCAGCGCCGGGGGCCATCCCCGCGCGCGATTGCCGCCAATATGTCCAGCGTGGTGGTGAACGCCCAGGCATCGCCCACGCGGATGGTGCCGGCGGCGGCATACTCCGCCTCGTGCAGCACAAAGCCGCGCCCCGGATCCACCGGCCCGCCGGCCAGCACCGGGGCATCAGGCACCGCATCGGCGGCAATGTCCAGCTGCTCCAGCAGATCGTGCAGCGTCAGATCCGGATGCGGCCGGTTGATGATCAGGCCCAGCGCGCCGGCATCATCGTGCAGGCACATGGCAATCACCGCGCGATCAAACCGGTCATCGCCGATGCCGGGCATGGACAGCAGCAGCTGACCGGTCAGGAAAGGCGGCGTTTCCATGCCCCGACCATAAGGCCGCGCCGCAAGCCGGGCAACTTTGCAGCGGCCCGCGCTGGACGCGCGGTGGCCCCAAGGCTAGGACAAGACCGCGCATTTCTTTGCAGCGGAGACCCGGCATGACCATCAAAGTTGGCGACACCATCCCCTCCATGACCCTGATCAAGGCCACCGCCGATGGCCCCGCCCCGATCACCACGGCCGAACTGTTCGGCGGCCGCACCGTGGCGCTGTTTTCGGTGCCCGGCGCGTTCACGCCCACCTGTTCGGCGCGGCACCTGCCCGGCTATGTCGAACATGCCGAAACCTTCCGGCGCAACGGCGTCGATGAAGTCGTCTGCGTGTCGGTCAATGATGCCTTCGTGATGGCGGCGTGGGGCAAATCGGCGGGCGCTGGCGACAAGGTGACGATGATCGCCGATGGCAATGGCGATTTTTCCAAGGCGCTGGGCCTCACCTTCGATGGCAGCACCTATGGCATGGGCCTGCGCGGCCAGCGCTTTTCGATGATCGTGCGCGATGGCAAGGTGGCTGAGCTCAATGTCGAGCCGCCCGGCGCGTTCGGCGTGTCGTCCGCCGAACATCTGATGGGGCAGCTCGCCTGACCACCCGGCCCGAACATCGCATCATCGCCGCCGTCCGCACCGGGCTGACTCGCCGCAACCTGCTGATTGCGGCGGCGGGCGGGGCGGGCCTGGCCATCGGCTGGGCGGTATGGCCGCGCACCCGTGCCTTGAACTGGGCTGCGGGGCCGGGCGAAACATTGGTCAACGCCTATCTGAAGATCGGCGGCGATGGCCGCGTGGTGGTGGCGGTGCCGCAGGCCGAAATGGGGCAGGGCATCTGGTCGGCGCTGGCGCAGATCATCGCCGATGAACTGGGCGCGGATTGGCAGGCGGTGGGTGTGGAGCCCGCCCCGCTCGGCCCGGCCTATGCCAATCCCGGCCTCGCCATCGATGCCGCCGCGCACCAGAGCGAGCCGATGCGGTCGCTGGTGCTGGGCGCCGGCCGCCGCATCGCCAGCCTGCTCGATTTTCAGATCACCGGCGGTTCCAACAGCGTGCGGGCGTGGGAAATGCCGCTGCGCGAAGCCGGCGCGGTGGCCCGCGAACTGCTGATCCGCGCCGCCGCCCGCCGCTGGCAGGTGGATCCGCAGGATTGCGACACCGCCGATGGCTTTGTGGTGGAAAAGGCCAACCGCCTCGCCTTCCACGAAATCGTGGCCGATATCGATCCCGCCGATGCGCCCGACAAGCCTGTTTTGCGCAGCGAGCGCCGGCTGGCCGGCACCCCGGCACTTAGGCTGGATATCCCGTCAAAAGTGGATGGATCGGCGCGCTTTGGCATCGATGTGCGGCTGCCCGGCCTGGCCTATGCCGCCATTGCGCAAGGCCCGATCGGCGCCGCACGCGCCGGCATCGCCAAAGCCGCGCTGCCCAAGGGCGTGCGGCTGGTGGCCACCGATGATTTCGTCGCCTGCGTGGCCGACAGCTGGTGGCTGGCGCACAAGACGCTGACATCGCTCGATATCCGCTACACCGCTGCTGCCAATGCGGCGGGCGCGTGGCAGATCGCGGCGGTGAAGGGCGCGCTGTCCGATGATGGCCAGCCTTTTGGCCCCACTGGCGAGATCGGCAAGCTGGTGCGCGATGATGGCGATGTGGCGGCCGCGCTGGGCGCAGGCGGCGTGCTCACCGCCGGCTACAGCCTGCCGTTCCTTGCCCATGCCTGCCTGGAACCGATGACGGCCACGGCGCGCGTCGCCGACGGCAAGGCCGAGATCTGGGCGCCCACCCAAAGCGCCAGCCTGGCCGCCCGCGCCGTGGCCGCTGCGCTGGATATCGGCAGCGATGATGTGGCGGTGCACCCCACGCTGATCGGCGGCGGCTTTGGCCGCAAGGTGGAAGGCGATGCCTGCGCGCAGGCCGCCATCATCGCCCGCGAGGTGGGCCGCCCGGTGCAGCTGATCTGGAGCCGCGAGGAAGATTTCGCCCACGACATGTTCCGCCCTGCTGTCGCCGCCCGCATGCATGGCAAAGCCGGCCCGAACGGCATCACCGGCTGGAACGCGGCGATTGCCGTGCCCGATGTGGGCGCGGCGTTCGCTGGCCGCAATGTCTCCGGCCTGATGGGCAGCCCGTCGGCCGGTGCCGGCGCCATCGAAGGCGCGGTGAACTTGCCCTATGCCATCCCGGCCATCCGCGTGGCGCATTGCCTGGCTGATTGTGCCGTGCCGCTGGGCTTCTGGCGCAGCGTGGGCCACAGCTTCACCGGCTTCATCGTCGAAAGCTTTGTCGATGAACTGGCGGTCAGCGCCGGGGCCGATCCCGGCCAGTTCCGGCTGGCCATGCTGAAAGACAATCCGCGCCATGCCGCGGTGGTGGCCGCCGTGCTGGAAATGGGCGGGCCGCTGGGCCGCGACACGGAAGCGGCCGGCCCGGATGGTCGAACCGGCCCGGTGCGCGCCCGCGGCATCGCGCTGGTCGAAAGTTTCGGCAGCATCGTGGCGCAGATCGCCGAAGTGGAGGTGGTCCCGAAACAGCCGCCGCGCGTGCGCCAGATCTGGTGCGCCGTCGATTGCGGCCGGGTGATCAATCCCGATACGGTGGCGGCGCAGATGGAAGGCGGCATCGTCTTTGGTCTGTCGGCCGCGCTGTTCGGCCGCATCAGTTTCAAGGATGGCGCGGTGGAACAAAGCAATTTCCACGCCTATCGGCTGATCACCATGGCCGATTGCCCCGAAATCGAAGTGCAGATCATCCCGTCCACCGCCGATCCCGGCGGCGTGGGCGAACCCGGCACGCCGCCGGTGGCGCCGGCGGTGGCCAATGCCCTGTTCGCCGCCACCGGAAAACGCTGGCGCAACCTGCCGTTCTTCGCATGACGTCGCCGCTGCAATTGCCGCCGGTCCTGCTGCCGGCCGATCACGTGCCGGTGAAGGCCGGGCGCATCGGCGTGCTGCTGGTCAACCTGGGCTCACCCGATGCGCCGGATGTGCCGTCGGTCCGGCGGTTCCTGCGCGAATTCCTGTCCGACCGCCGGGTCATCGAAATCCCGCAGCTGGTGTGGCAGCCGATCCTGAACCTGCTCATTCTCAACATCCGCCCGCGCACCACGGCGGCCAATTATGCCAAGGTGTGGATGGACGGCGGCTCGCCGATCACCGTCTACACGGCGCAGCAGGCCAGCGCCTTGCAGGAACGGCTGGGTGCCGGCGTGATGGTCGATTGGGCCATGCGCTATGGCACGCGCAGCATTGCCGAACGGCTGGAGGCGCTGATGGCGGCGGGCTGTGACCGTATCCTGCTCGTCCCGCTCTATCCGCAGTATAGTGCGGCCACCAATGCCACGGTGGTGGACGAAGCGGCGCGCGTGCTGTCCGCCATGCGCTGGCAGCCGGCGCTGCGCACACTGCCGCCCTATTACGACAATCCCGATCATATCGCGGCGCTCACCGCCTCCATCCGTGCCGGGCTGGCCGGGCTGGATTTCACGCCCGATCTGGTGCTCACCAGCTTTCACGGCATGCCGCTCAGAACGCTGGAGGCCGGCGATCCCTATCATTGCCACGCCCGCAAGACCGGGCGACTGTTGGCCGAAGCGCTGGGGCTTGATGTGCGCGTGACGTTTCAGTCGCGCTTTGGCCGCGCCGAATGGCTGAAGCCCTATACCGACGATACGCTGCTGGCGCTGCCGGGCGAAGGCGTGAAGAAGATTGCCGTGGTCTGCCCCGGCTTTGCCGCCGATTGCCTGGAAACGCTGGAGGAAGTGGCGATGGAAGGCCGCGACGAATTTCTGGACGCCGGCGGCACCAATTTCGCCTATCTGCCCTGCCTCAACGCCAGCGAGATCGGCATGGCGATGCTGGAAACATTGGTGCGCCGCGAACTGGCGGGGTGGGTATAATGGCCGGTTGAACCCGGCCGCGTTCCGGCCCAAAGTGGACCTCACGCGGACCGGCAAGATAGCCGGACGCAGCTTGGGATAGAGGAAATCGATTATGGCACGGGTGGCAGTGGTGACCGGCGGCACGCGCGGCATCGGCGAGGCGATCAGCCTGGCCCTGAACGAGATGGGCATCACGGTGGCGGCCAATTATGGCGGCAGCGACGACAAGGCCAGGGCCTTCACCGACCGCACCGGCATCAAGAGCTACAAATGGAACGTGGCCGATCACCAGGCCTGCCTTGATGGGGTGGCGCAGGTGACGGCCGATCTTGGCCCGGTGGATATCGTGGTCAACAACGCCGGCATCACCCGCGACGGCACGCTGATGAAGATGAGCTGGGAAGCCTGGGACGAGGTGATCCGCGTCAATCTGGGCGGCTGCTTCAACATGGCCAAGGCGACGTTTGTGGGCATGAAGGAACGCGGCTTTGGCCGTTATGTGCAGATCGGCAGCATCAACGGCCAGGCCGGGCAATATGGCCAGGTGAATTACGCGGCGGCCAAATCCGGCATCCACGGCTTCACCAAGGCGCTGGCCCAGGAAGGCGCACGCTTCGGCATCACCGCCAATGCCATCGCACCGGGCTATATCGATACCGATATGGTGGCCGCGGTGCCGCCCGACGTGCTGGCCAAGATCGTCGCGAAAATCCCGGTCGGCCGGCTGGGCCAGGCCAGCGAAATCGCCCGCGCCGTGGCCTTTCTGGTCAGCGAACAGGGCGCGTTCATCACCGGATCGACGCTTTCGATCAATGGCGGGCAACATATGTACTAACCCTGTCACCTCTCCCCGGCGGGGAGAGGTCGAGAGACGCCGCAGGCGGCCCGGGAGAGGGGCCGCGCACATGGCAGCAAGGGGAGCGCCCCTCTCCCGCCGCGCGTGCCGCGCGAGTCGACCTCTCCCCGGCGGGAGGAGGTGAAGGTTCATGCCAAAGAAATACAGCCTCACCATCCAGGGCCACGCCACCAGCCTGACGCTGGAACCGCTGT
>DAITMD010000018.1:0-15068 GCA_036835345.1 Sandarakinorhabdus sp.
TCGCCGGCGTGCGCTATCTTACTCTAGCCTACCCCACAGCTCGTTACGTTATCGTACAATATCGTAGGCGTAACGGCAAAGTAACGGGCTGAAGGGTTCGAATCGCAGGTGCGATATGGTCGCCATCAGCTGCTTCATCCTTTCAAATTCTACGACAAGTCTCTGAAAACAGAACAGTACTCCTGACTGAGGCAGGGAACAGACAACACAGTTGAAGTTACCTTCGCGCCGTTACGTAGACGTTACGCGAGCGTCCTTCCGATCATCCCGCACCGCCATCGAGGCCTCAGTCGAGGACTCCATCCAAAAACGACCACACTCGGCTGTGCGCTCTGCAGCCCCGCCAGCGTTCGTCGCCGGACTGGAATAGTCAGGGCCTGCTTCGCTACGCCTGATGGGCCTCGCCACGCAGCATATCGATTCGACGTTTCACATCGATCATCTGATCCCATTCATCGAGCTTGAGGGCAGCCATGGGCGACAGCGGCATCACGCCGGCATTGTTCACAAGTACGTTGATGCGCCCCAGAGTTCGGCCGCTGTCCGCGCAAAAATCGGTATGGCGCCAAAGTCGGTCACGTCGAGCGACAACGTTGCGACTTTGGCGCCGTTGCCGCGCAGATTGTCGGCGTTGGCGCTACAGCCTGTGACCTGCCTGCATTCGATTAACTTTGTTGGGCTGCTGTGGCATCAAACGGTGATCACTTCCACTCCGGCGCCCACCAACATGTTGTGGGCGTCCACGCTCAGGGCGGCATCGGTGATCACGATGTCGATTTCCGCCAGATCGCACACCACATAGCCTGATCCGCTGCCGAACTTGCTGCTGTCAGCCAGCACGATCAGTTGTTCGGCGCGTTCGATAAGCCGGCGTTCCAGCGACACCAGCACGACATCGGCCTGCATAAGCCCCTGCGGCCCCAGCGCGGCCGCCCCCATGAACAGGCGCGGCGCGTGCAGGCGCGGTATCAACTCCTCGCCATCGGTGCTCAGAATGATATTCTGTTCGGGAAACACCGCGCCGCCAGGCACCAGCAGCCGCGTGCCCGTTTGGCCCACCAGCGCAGAAATGATGTGCAGCGAATTGGTGAGCACCTGCAGGCCAAGCCCGGCCAGATGCGGGCACATCTGCAGCGTGGTGGAACCGCCGTCGATCATCACCGCTTCCCCCGGCCGACACAGCGCGGCGGCAGTGCGGCCGATCTGTTCCTTGGCGACGCGGTTGCGGTTGATGCTTTCGGCAAAGGGCACCCCGGCCAGATGCGGGGTTGGCGGGCTGGCCGGCAGTTGCGCGCCGCCGTGCACGCGCTGCACCCGCCCGCCGCGTTCCATGCGATCAAGATCGCGGCGAATCGTGGCAGCCGATACCGCCAGCTCCTGTTGAAGCCGCTGAAAACTGATGAAGCCCGAAGCCTGCATCAGCGCCAGGATGGCCTGTTCGCGTTCGGATGCGTGCATCGCCAGACCCGTATCCCCGGTTACCGCCCATGATCGGACAAGCTGCCGCCACCCAGCGGCACCTGACTTCAAGCGATAGCGGTGGCCGCAGCGCTACACAATGCCGCTGCCGGCATGTGCCGACCGCCGCACCTGCGCGCAGCGCGCCCGCCAGCCGCTGGCCCGGTAGGCTGCAATCGGATCGATCGCCCCGCCGGCATCGGCGCGCACAGCAGCAATGATCGGCTGCACATCGGTTTCATAGGCAGCGCGCAGGGTGCGAAATGCCAGCATGGCATCCCCGGCTTCTTGGGCATGGGCCAGGGCGGTGCGGTCCACCAAAAGCGCCTTGGTGTAGGCGGTCGCGATCGCTTCCGCCGAACTGAGCAGGCTCTCGATCGGGTCGGTCACATTATGCGACTGATCGATCATATAGGCAGCGTCCAGCGGCCCACGCTCTTGCGCGGCCACCAGTTCGTTCCACACCAGAAAAAGCTGGTGCGGGTTGATGGCACCCGCATCCAGATCGTCATCGCCGTATTTGCTGTCGTTGAAATGAAAGCCGCCCAGGCGCCCGAACCGATGCAACCGCGCCACGATCTGTTCGATATTGGTGGACGGCGCATGATGGCCCAAATCGATCAGGCAGCGCGCCTGCGGCCCGATCTGCTGCGCCGCCAGGATGCTGCTGCCCCAATCGGCGATCACGCTGGAATAAAACGCCGGCTCATATAATTTATGCTCCAGCAGCAGTGTCCAGCCGGGTGGCAGTGCGGCGTGTATGGCCTGTGCGGCGTCGATATAGCGATCGAGCGCGCGCGTGAAATCCTGCTGGCCGGGCAGATTGCTGCCATCGCCAACCCACAAGGTGAGCGCCCGACTGCCAAGTGCTTCGCCATATTTGATGCATTCGATGTTATGCGCCACCGCCTGCTCGCGCACCGCCGCATCAGCCGCTGCGATGCTGCCGTTGGCATAGCTTAACGCCTGGCCCGGCTGATCCTGAAACGTGTTGCTGTTGACCGCATCGAACCCCAGCCCCAGCGTGCGGCCTTCGGCCGCGAGGCCGGCCATATCGGGCACGCTATCCCACGGAAAATGCAATGACACGCGCGGTGTCATTCGGCCCAATTGTTGAACCACGGCACAATCGGCCAGTTTCTCGTGGATATTGGTCGGCTCACCGGGAATGGGAAAGCGGGCAAAGCGCGTGCCACCGCGTCCGACGCCCCAACTTGGCACTGCCACCGAAAAATCTGCCAGCCGGGCGCGCACTGACGCGATATCCTGTCCGCGCCGTTCCAGCCGGCGCCCAAGTGCAGCATAGTCTTCATCCAGCCCAGGCTTGAGGCGCGCGTTGGCGGTTTCAATCTGATCGGGGGAGATCATTGGTTGCCCTGTCATCGCGTGAACGCCTGCGCATTGCCGGCATCGACATTGATGATGTTGCCCGTGGATTTGGCAGATTTGTCGCTGGCGAGGAAAAGCACTGCTTCGGCAACATCTTCGGGCAACACATCGCGCTTCAGCAAAGACCGGTTTCGGTAGTGCGCTTCCAGTTCCGCACCGGGATCAATGCCATAGGCGCCGGCGCGCTCGCGCCGCCAGGCGCCGTCCCAGATACCCGATCCCTTGATCACCGCATCGGGATTGACCGTGTTGACCCGGATGCCGAATGGTGCCCCTTCCAGCGCCAGGCAGCGGGCCAGATGCAGCGCGGCAGCCTTCGCAGACGCATAGGCTGAAGCGCCGGGCGTGGCCGCCAGCGCATTTTTCGATCCGATCACCACGATGCTGCCGCCGCCCTGCGCCCGCATCAGCGGAAAGGCGGCGCGCGCACAAAGGAATACGCCCTGCGCCAGCACGTCATGGTTGCGCTGCCAGATATCCAGCGTCGTATCTTCGATGCTGGCAGCCGATGCCAGGCCGGCGTTGGCCACCAGAATATCAAGGCCGCCAAAGGCCAGCACACACGCATCGGCAGCAGCGGATACGGCGGTTTCGTCAGTCACATCGCTCAGGGCGTGGGCCACGCGATCAGCGCCGAAACGTGCGGCAAGGCCAGCGGCAGTGGCGGCCAGCGCATCGGCATCCCGATCGGTCAGCAGCACGCAGGCACCTTCGGCCAGCAGGCGGCGCGCCGTGGCTGCGCCGATCCCGCCGGCGGCCCCTGTCACCAGCGCGATACGGCCATCGAGCGGCGGCGGCGGTGGCATCCGCTGCAGTTTGGCTTCTTCAAGTGCCCAATATTCAATGGCAAAGGCTTCCCGTTCGTCCAGCCCCTGATAGCCGCCGCAACGTTCAGCGCCGTACATCACGTTGATGGCATTGCCATAAAATTCTGCTGCCAGCCGCGCTGTGGTGCGATTGGCCGCCAGCGCGATGCGGCCGATGCCGGGCACCAGCACGATGACCGGATTGGCATCACGCATGGCCGGATCGGCCGGCCCGGCGCAGCGCTGGTAATAAGCGGCATATTCATCGCGATAGGCGGCAACAGCAGCCGCCAGCGCCGCATCTTCAGTCAGTGCGTCGGCACCCAGCACCAGCGGCCGGATCTTGGTGCGCAGAAAATGATCGGGGCAGGATGTGCCAAGTGCGGCAAGGCGCGGCATGTCGGCCCCGCACACAAAAGCAAGGGTCGCGGCATCGTCGCGCACATCGGCAGTCTTGTGGCCCATCTTGCCGCGCAGGCGCGGCAGCAGCGCGCGCAGAACAGCGCGGCGTTCGGCTGCCGGCAGCGGCGGCTGCGCCTGGCCGCCAAAGGCCTGATGGCTGGCGGTGCGGTCATTCAGATAGCGCGCAGCATCACCGATCAGGCTGATGCTGTTGTGATAGCAGGCCGCCGCTGTCTCGCCCCAACAGATCAGGCCATGGCCGGCAAGCACGACGCCGCGCTGGTGCGGGTGGGCGGCCACATGATCGCGCAGCTTCAGGCCAAGTGCAAAGCCCGGCCGCTGCCAGGGCAGCCACCCCACTGCGCCCTGCCACAGTTCGGCCACCGCGGTCTGGCCTTCGGCGGCGGCGGCCAGCGCGATCACCGCATCCGGATGGAGATGATCAACATGAGCGAACGGCAACAGGCCGTGCAGCGGCGTGTCGATGGAAGCGGCGCGCGGATTCAGCCCAAATGTGCAGTGCGACTGCAACGGCACCATCGCATCATCGTCGCCGGCAAAATGCCGTTCAAGGCTGCGAACGCGATCCAGATACAGGGTGGCAAAGCCATCCAGCCCCATCGATCCGATATCCCCGCCCGAACCCTTGACCCACAGCACCTCGACGCCGTCACCAGACAGCGGATCGGTGCCGGGCAATTTCGCCGAGGTGTTGCCACCGCCGAAATTGGTGATCGACAGATCGGACCCCAAAAGATTGGAGCGGTAGAGCAGCAGTTGCTCCCCAGTCAGCGCCGCTGCGTGCGCAGCATCCCAGCGGTCAGCCGGCGCGGCAAAGGCAGGCATGGCAGCAGCGGAAAGGCCGGCAACAGGCAGGTTCATTCGGTGAGCCCCCAGGTGAGCGCCCGACTTGTGAGGGCGATCATTTCCAGCATAGACTAAACGCACTTTGCCAGCTAAACAATCAAAAACACGCGGATATAATCATTTTCGCGCAAACGGGGCAATGGTCACTTCGGGCATGGATGCTACGCTGGTTTTGGATGTCGGCAAGACGCTCACCAAGCTGACCGTTTTCGACACGGCTGGCCAGCCGCTGGCCACTGCCCGCCACCGCAACGCCGCCCCGGGCCACGTTCTGGACACAGAAAGCATCAGTGCCTGGCTCCCCGATGCAATGGCGATGATGGTTGCCGGCCGCCGACTGCGCACCATTGTCCCGATCGCGCACGGCGCGGGAATGGCCGTGCTGGACGGCCGGCGCCTGTGGCAACCGATCATGGACTATGAACATCAGGGCTGCCGCATCGCCAGCGACGCCTATGAGGGTGAACGCGATCCGGTGGCAATCAGCGGCTCGCCTTCGCTGCCGGCGGGACTGAACCTTGGCCGCCAGCTGCACTGGCTTGAAGCCGCCCACGGACCGCTGCCAACCACGGCCACCCTGCTGCCATTGGCGCAATATTGGGGTTGGTGGCTTACAGGTGAAATGGCCGGCGAAATCAGCAGCCTGGGCTGCCACAGCGATCTGTGGAGCGTGGCCGGGCGCTGCGCTTCGCCCTTGGCGCAGCGGCGGGGCTGGGCCGCCAGGTTGGCGCCGCTGCGCCGCGCCGACGCGGTGCTCGGCCGCCTGCGCCCCGATCTGGCCACCCGGTTGAACGCGGCCGATGTGAGCGTGCTGGTGGGCGCCCACGACAGCACTGCCGCGCTGCTGGCCGCCCGCAGCGTGGCACCGCCCGGAGCCGCTGTCCTGTCTACCGGCACCTGGTTCGTGGCAATGGCCCCCGCGGGCGCGGCACCGGGTGCCCACGTCAGCATCGATGTCGAGGGCCAGCCCGTGCCTTCGGCACGTTGGATGGGCGGTCGGTTTCTGGAAGAAAGCGGCGATAAACCAGCGGCTTGCCGGCAGGCGGCGATCATGGCGGCGCGCCTGCTGGCACGGCTGGGCCACGCGGGGCCGCTGCTGGTCGAAGGTCGGTTTGCCACCGATGCACTGTTTCTATCGCTGCTGGCAACGCTGCATCCAGGCCCGGTGCACGCCCTGCCTGCCACGCTGGATGCGGCATTTGGTGCGCTGTTGCTGGCCCACCCCGAACTGTCTGCGCCACCGCTTCCCGCTGCTGTCCTGCCACTGGCCGGACCGAACGCCGCTGTCCTGCACGCCGACGCGGCTGCCATGGCCGATCTGCCGTGATGCTGGCCAGCACGGCCGACGTGCGCGCCGCTGCCCGTGCGCGCATTCCGCATTTCCTGTTCGAATATATCGACGGCGGTAGCTATGATCAGAGCACGTTAGCAGCCAATATCAATGATCTGGCTGCTGTTCCGCTTGATCAGCGGGTGCTGCGCGATGTCAGCCGGATCGATCCATCCGTGATAATGTTTGGTCAGCGTTTGGCCTTGCCGCTGGCGTTGGGGCCCGTCGGGCTGGCCGGGCTGGCTGCTCGCCGCGGTGAAGTGCAGGCGGCGCGGGCCGCGCGGGCCGCCGGCGTGCCCTTCACACTGTCCACGGTCTCGGCTTGCGGGCTTGCCGAAGTAAGCGCTGGTAGCGGCGGGCCGCCGTGGTTCCAGCTCTACATGCTGCGGGACCGCGGCTTTGTGGCGGCCATGCTGGACCAGGCGCGTCACCTGGCATGCCCGGTGCTGGTGTTCACGGTCGATCTGCCCCGGCCCGGTGCCCGTTACCGTGACATCCGGTCCGGCCTCAGCGGTGCGCCAGGCTTGGGCGGACAGCTTAAACGCGCCGTTCAGATGGTGGCCCGGCCGGGCTGGTGCTGGGACGTGGGCGTGCGCGGGCGGCCGGTGGCGCTGGGCAATCTGGTGGGCCAACTGGGCGCGGATGTGCCACTGGCCGATTTTCTGGGCTGGCTTGCCAACAACTTCGATCCCGCTGCCAGCTGGGACGATCTGGCCTGGGTCCGGGCAATCTGGCCGGGGCCGCTGGTGGTGAAGGGCATATTGCATCCGGATGATGCTGTGCAGGCCTTTGCCATTGGCGCCGATGCCATTGTGGTGTCCAACCACGGCGGGCGGCAGCTGGATGGCGCTGTTTCCACAGCAAAGGCGCTGCCGGCAATTCGCCAACGGGTGGGCGGTGATGCCGTGCTGCTGGCCGATGGCGGCGTACGATCGGGGCTTGATGTGCTGCGTTATCAGAAACTTGGCGCCGATGCCGTGCTGCTGGGCCGCGCCTGGGTTTGGGCGCTGGCGGCCGGCGGCGAAGCTGGCGTGGCGCAGCTGATTTCGCGTTTTGGCCAGGAACTCGCCACCGCCATGGCCCTGACCGGGATCACCAAATTGGACCACCGATCATGACTCCAAACCCCCTGATCGGCGTGGGCCTGCACTGGCTGGGCGGCGCGGCATCGGCCAGCTTTTACGTGCCATATGGCCGCATCAAAGGCTGGTCTTGGGAGGTGCTGTGGCTGACTGGCGGCTTGGTTTCGTGGCTGCTGGCACCGTGGGGGGCGTCGCTGCTGCTTACGAACGACGCCATCGGCGTGATCGTCGGGGCGCCGGGCGAAACGCTGGGCTGGTGCCTGCTGTGGGGGGCGCTGTGGGGGATGGGCGGTCTCACCTTCGGCCTGACGATGCGGGTGCTGGGCCTGTCGCTGGGGATGGCGGTTGCGCTGGGGCTCACCACAGTGATCGGCACACTGGGGCCGCCGCTGTTCCGCGGCGCACTGCCGGCTTTGATCGCCAGCCCGGCCGGGCAGATCACGTTGGCCGGCATTGGCGTGGCGCTGGCCGGCATATTGCTGGTCGCTCGCGCTGGCATGAACCGCGAGGCAGAAGCCGCCGATGCCGGGCGCAGTGGCAACCTGTGGCGGGGTTTGGCCATCGCCAGTTTTTCCGGTGTCATGTCGGGTTGTTTCGCCTGGGGCCTTGATGCGGGCGCGCCGATCAGGGCGCGCACGCTTGGCGCTGGTACCGATCCGTTGTGGCAAGGCCTTCCCGTGCTGTGTGTTGTGCTGGCTGGCGGGCTGCTCACCAACGCGCTGTGGTGTGGCGGCATCATTGCCCGTCGCCGCCTGGCCGGGGAGTGGCTCCACGCCGAAGGCGCTGCCCGAAACTGGAGCCTTGCCGCGCTGGGCGGGCTGCTGTGGTACCTGCAGTTTTTCTTCTACACCATGGGCGAAAGCCAAATGGGCAGCTTCGGCTTCTCCAGCTGGACACTGCACATGGCCAGCATCATCCTGTTTGCCACGTTATGGGGCTTTGGACTGGGCGAATGGCGCGGCACCTCAATCGCAACACGCCGGCTGGTGCAGGCCGGCATCCTCGTCCTGATGTTGGCGACAATTGTGATCGGATGGGGAAACAGTCTCGCCTGATTCGACTGCAAATGATTTTTCTTGCGCGAATATGATTATTTGACCTAACATCGCTCAATCGGCCAGCAAGCCGACAAAGCCGTACAAAGCGGTGATTGGGGAGAGCGACATGGTAGATGGGGCACGCGCGCGTTCGGATTGGGCTGGTGTTTCGATAGTGGCGCTGGCGCTCGCGGCCGGCGTCCCGGCCGGCGCACAAACGGCAGCGGTTGTCGCTGCTGAAGACGATGAAATTATCGTGACCGGCGTGATCACAGGTGCGCAATCGTCACCATCAATCGCTGTTTCGGTGCTGAAAGATGCCCAGCTGCGCGCCCTGGCGCCGGTGTCCACGGCTGATCTGCTGCGAAATGTTCCGGGCGTGTTCGTCAACTCCGCGCTCGGCGAAGTGCGCAACATCGTCTATTCGCGCGGCGTTTCGGCCAACAGCGCCGAAGCGTCCAGCGGCTATTATTATGTATCCCTTCAGGAAGACGGGCTGCCGGTCACGAATGTAACGGCGACCAATTACGCACCGGATTTCTTCCTCCGCCAGGATCTGACCATCGGGCGGGTAGAAGCGCTGCGCGGCGGCACGGCAGTTGTCACCGGCCCCAACGCGCCAGGCGGGATCTTCAACTATATCTCACGGACTGGAAAATCGAATCCGGGGCTGGAGGTGCGGGCACGCGCTGGCCTGCTCGGCGATGGCCGCAACCCTTATTATCGTGGCGATGCCTTTCTGGGTGGCCGTGTCGGTGGTTCAGATGTGTACTACAGCGTCGGCGGTTTCTACCGGTGGGACAGGGGCGCGCGCGACCCCGGTTATGCCTTCAATCGCGGTGGGCAGGTGAAGGGCAATCTGTTGTGGGATCATGGTAGCGGCCGCGTGCTGCTATCGGCAAAGCTACTGGATGATCGCAACGCTTTCTTCGAGTTCCTGCCTGCGCGTGACTTCAACAATCCGCGCGTAATCGCCCCGCTCACCAACAACGACAGTTTTCTGCCGCCGCGAGCGCAATATGATTATCTGCCGTTTGCTGGCGGATCGCGCCGCAATTTTGATTCGGCCGGCCTTACCCACAGCCAATCGCGCAGCCTTGGCCTGCTGATCGAGCAGGAGTTTGGCGATGGCTGGAAGGTGGAAAATAACGTTCGCTATTCATTCAACAAAGTGACTTACAACACCGGTGCCGTGATCTTTCCGGTTCCGGCCACGGATCTGGTGCTGAACAGCTTCCTCGGTTCGCTCGGGCCCGGCCTGTACACGTTCCGCAATCGGGCCACCGGTGCCACCTTGCTGCAGTTTGACCGTGCCGCGTTCGCCGCACCGCCAACTGTTGTCACCAACAACCTGCCCAATCAGAACGTGCTTGCCAACGGCGTGCTGAGCCAGGTTGCGTATGACATCGAGCCGATCAGCCGTGAACTTATGAACCAGTTCGCCATCACCAAAACCCTCGATACCATGACATTCCGGGTTGGCGCTTTCTTCGCCCACAGCGATTACAGCCAGTTTCAGGGCAATGCCGGCATTGGCGTGTCGCCGCTGGTTGGCAATCCGCAGTTGCTGGATATCACCGTCACCAGCGCTGCCGGGGTTGTGTCACAGCTGACCTCGCCGCAAGGCTACACAGGGATCGGCCGCACCCTGGGCGGCGTTCAGTCCCGCCTCAAGCAAGAGCAGTTTTCGGTATTTGGCGGCCATAACTGGGAGATCACGGACCGGCTGAGCAGCGATGTCGGCGTGCGATATGAACGGCTGACAGTGAACGGCTTTACCCAGCAAACCACCACGGCAGGTGCCACGCAGGCGCCGGGCGGGCAGGATGGCAATCCGCTTACGCTGTTCGACAATACGCTTGCCATTCTCACCCCGCCACTGCGGCAAGACAACACCCTTGATTTCGTGTCTTATTCTGGTGCTCTGACTTGGAAGTTCGGCAACAGGAATGCAGTGTTCATGCGCTATTCCAGCGGGCAGAAGGCGCCGGATATAGGCTTCTTCAACACGTTGAACACGCCGGCCGCTGTCGCCAACCTGCGTGCAATTGCGCAAAAGGTGGACCAGCTCGAAGCCGGTCTGCGCCTGCGCACTGATCGATTGAATTTACAGTTGACGCCGTTCTGGTCGCGCCTCTCCAACGTGCCTTCGCAGCAATTGTTCAACAATCCTGATGGCAGCAGCTATGTGCCCCAACCCTTGTTTTCGCAGCTGGAAACCATTGGCATCGAAGTTGAGGCCAATGCCCAGCTCACCGACAGTCTCAACCTGAATGTGGCTGCAACTTTTCAGGACTCGAAAAGCAAGGGCTTCCGCACCTGGGTGGCCGGCGCACCGGGGCCGGCAGATGATACCATCTCGGCCGTGCCCGATGGTGAAGCCGACAATAATCCGCGCGTGATGTCCACCACGACACTCAGTTTTGCGCCATCTGAGCGCTTCAGCAGCTTTCTTTCCTGGCGCTATCTCGGCGCACGGCAGGCCAACCGCTTCAACACATTCAAATTACCGGGCTTTCATCAGATCGATCTCGGTGCAGCCTTCCACATCACCAAGGCGATCGAGATCAACGCCAACATCAACAATGCGCTCAACGGCAAGGGCGTGATGAGCTGGGGCCCCAGTGGCGGATTGCTCGCCTCACTCGACCGGCAGGCCTTTACCCCGGCCCAGCGGGCTGCCAATCCCAATCAGAACTTCAACATCATCACCATCCAACCACGCGCCTTCTTCATTGGCGCCGGCGTAAAGTTTTGATGCCATGCGCGCGCTTTTCCTGTTTTGTGCTGCGCTCATGGTTCACAGTGGTGTGATGGCGGCGCCCGATCCCCTGGCCACTGGCTTTACCAACCCTCCGAACAGTGCGCGGCCGCGGGTGTGGTGGCACTGGATGAATGGCAATATCACACAGGAAGGGATCAAGGCCGATCTGGACTGGATGAAGAGTATCGGCATCGGCGGGCTGCAGAATTTCGATGCGGCACTGGCGACACCGCAGATCGTGCCAGAAAGACTGGCCTGGATGACACCGAAATGGCAGGCAGCGTTCAAGGGCGCCGTTGACCAGGCCGAAGCCGCCGGAATGGAGTTCACCATCGCATCCTCTCCGGGCTGGAGCGAGACCGGTGGACCATGGGTTGCAGCCGAAGACGGCATCAAAAAGCTGGTATGGACCGAGCTGGCGGTAAAAGGCGGCAATCCGGTGGGCCAGCTGCCGCCGCTGCCCTCGCTTACCGGCCCATTCCAGAATGTGCCCAAGCGCCCCGATCCTATCGCGGCCGTGCGTGAAGGCGTGTTGGAACAGGCCGGGCGCGATACAGTTGTGCTCGCCCTGCCAATGCCGGCGCCGGTACCGCTGCCCGCTGTTCGCCTGCAGTCCGGCACGCAAGCCGCAGTAGACGCCGCCAGCGATGGCGGCTTCGAGTTGCCGATCAACAGCGATGGTGCCGAAGTGCGCTATCGTTTTGCGGTGCCCACGGCCCTGCAATCAGCCACTCTGGCGTTTGATAGTGGCGGCACCCTGTTCACGCCGCCGCGTTTTCTGGCGGTGCTGGAAGCCGAAGGCCGCGACGGCAGCTGGCACAAAGTGGCAGATTTTCCCGCCGGGCCCACGCCGCAATATTCGATCAGTTTTCCGGCCTACACCGCCACCACTTTCCGCATCCGATTTGCGCCGCAACCAATGAAAGGGCTGGGCTTTACGCCAGTGGCTGGTGCCATTCTGGCCGGCGTTGGCAATCTGGGCGGTGGCAACCGCGATACGCTGCCGATTGCCGGGATCAATCTGTCGGCCACCGCGCGCGTGCACAGGTTTGAAGAAAAGGCCGGCTTTGAAGCCCCATTTGATTATCATGTGCTTGAAACGCCAGCCGGCCTTCCGGGCAGTGTAGATCCAGAGCGCGTCGTTGATGTCAGCCGGCACCTGCGCAGCGATGGCACACTGGACTGGGCCCCACCGACTGGAAACTGGACAATCTTGCGGTTGGGCTGGTCGCTCACTGGCAAGGAAAACCACCCGGCCACGCTGGAAGCCACGGGCCTTGAAGTGGACAAATATGATGCTGCTGCCGTTGGCCGTTATATTGATACGTACCTTGACCGCTACGAGGCGGTTGTCGGCAAGGATAAATTTGGCGCGTCCGGCATTCGCGCGCTGCTGAACGATTCGATCGAGGTTGGCCCGGCAAACTGGACACCGCGGCTGATCGACGAATTTCGCGCCCGCCGCGGCTATGATCCGGTGCCGTGGCTGCCGGCACTTGCCGGAGTGCTGGTTGGGTCGCCGGCGCGGTCTGATGCGTTCCTCTATGACTACCGCCGGACGTTGGCCGATCTGATTGCTGAAAATCACTATGGCGTTATCGCCCGGCGCGCCAAGGCACGGGGCCTGAAAACCTATGCCGAAGCCCTGGAGTTCGGGCGGCCGTCTCTAGGCGATGACATGGCGATGCGCGCCCATGCCGATGTACCGATGGCGGCGATGTGGACGTGGACGGAAGACGATGTGAACGGCGGGGACGGTGTGCGCCCGGTGTATCGCGCCGATATCCGGGGCGCGGCGTCAGTGGCGCACATAAACGGCCGCAACGTGGTGGCGCTGGAAGCCCTTACCTCGGCGTGGGCGCCATGGGCCTTCGCACCGCGACAGTTGCGGCCGATGATCGATCTGGCATTTGCGCTGGGCGTCAACCTGCCGATCATCCATACATCGGTGCACCAGCCCGTCACGGAAAAGGCACCGGGACTGTCGCTGGCGATTTTCGGGCAGCATTTCAACCGGCTCGATACGTGGGCCGGGCAGGCAAAGCCGTGGGTCGATTATCTGGCGCGCTCGTCCTATCTGCTGCAGCAAGGCCGCAATGTGGCCGACGTACTGTATTTTTATGGCGAAGAGGCGCCGCTCACAGCGCTGTACAATACAGCGCCGCCGGCCGATGCGCCGACACATAACGATTATGATTTCGGCAACACTGACGTGCTGCTCAATCAAGTGAAGCCTGAGGGCGGCGCGCTAATCACTGCGACTGGCCAGCGTTATCGCCTGCTCTGGCTGGGGGGTTCCAGCCATCGGATGACGCTGCAGGTGCTGCGCCGGGTGGCCGATCTTGCCCGGACCGGTGTCCCGGTGGCTGGCGTACGGCCCGAGCGCAGTCCCGCCCTGGCGGACCACACGCCCGCAGCCGAAGCTGAATATCGCGCTTTGGTGGCTGAGTTATGGGACAGCGGCAAAGTCATCGCCGCAACCAGTGCAGACGGCGCTTTGAGTGCACTGAATATCCCGCCGGATTTCGCGCACGACGGTACGGGCGAGATATTGTTTCGCCATCGCGCGCTGTCCGATGGCCGGCATATTTGGTTTCTGACCAACCGTGACAGCAAATCGCAGGCGATTGCCGGCCGCTTCAGGGTAAGTGGATTGAAGGCAGAGTTGTGGGATGCCGTCACCGGGACGCGGACTGCCCTGAAAGTTACCGCTGGCAGCCAGCACAGCGAACTGCCCCTCACCCTGCCGGCAAGGTCTTCGATGTTCGTGGTTTTCGCGCCCACCAGTGATGCGCTGCCAGCGTCAGCAAACGAGCGCGTCCTGGCAAGCTTTGATGATGGCTGGACTTTGGATATCGCTGGCAAAGTCCGTCCCGCCAGCATTGGCAGTTGGACATCACACGACGATGCCCGTCACTTCAGTGGCACAGCCCAATATAGCCGCAGTTTCACGGTGCCGCGCTTTTCTGGCCGCCTGTTGATCGATCTCGGCGATGTTGGCGATCTGGCCGAGGTGCTAGTAGACGGCAAGAGCGCCGGCATCATCTGGACCCGGCCCTGGCGGGTGGACATTACAGATTTCGTGCGCCCCGATACCACGGCGCGCCTTGAAATCCGCGTTGTGAACCGCTGGGTCAATCGGCTGATCGGCGATGCCCAACCAGGCGTTGCGCGCGTCGGCTTCACCACTGTGCCCACTTATGCTGCTGACGCGCCGCTGCGGCCGTCGGGGCTGCTGGCACCGATCACGCTGATCGAAGCACGATGATTTGATCCGCGTAAAACAGGCGCTGACGCTGCTCTGCCTGCCCAAGGCTGCTGGCGGTTCTACGAGGCACCTCAAATTAGTGTCCACGAAACTGGCAGCAGCTCACTTCTCCGGAGGGCGGACTTTAGGACGCGCGTCATGCCATATAGCCCTGGTGCAGCATGAGCGATGTGGTGCGCATCGTTGGCGTTGACGAGTCCCGAGGCGGCCTGCATGAAATGTTCTCGCTACTGACAATTACTCGCATTTTTATTGCGAAGGAATATCAAGAGCACAACAGGTTTCTTATGGCACTTGACCCGCCCCCCGCAGGCCCCCTCGATTTGATGTGGGGTCACCGGATTTTCTTGGCGCGAAGATACTGCCAGACGGCCCAATGGCACCGGCGTCCGCCTAGAGTGTTGACTGTGGTAACTATATGAGATCACGTTACTTTAGGTGGCACGAGTGCTCTTGTGGAAGGCTCGCGCCTGTCGCTGGTGATACGTCCGGCTACCCGGGGCCGGCAAGACGACGCTGCTAAACCACATTCTCGCCAGCCAGGAGGGTCGGCACATGGTGGTGGTTGTCATCGATATATCGAAGATGAATATCGATGCCAATGTGGTGCGCGGCAGCGAGCCGGCGGTGAGACAGGTGCTGGAAACGCTGCTGGATATGACCAA
>DAITMD010000019.1:0-14986 GCA_036835345.1 Sandarakinorhabdus sp.
TCGATGGCGGCGCTGTCGTCCTTCAGGGCATTGAACCTTGCGGTGATCGGCGCCAGCTTCGCCACCATCACGTCGGCCAGCGCCGGCTTGAACGCGCCAAAACCCTTGCCGCCAAACTCTGCCAGCACGGCATCCACGCTGCGATCGGTCAGCGCCGCCATCAGGTTGACCAGATTGGCCGCTTCCGGCCGTCCGGCCAGCCCGGCGGCCTCGGATGGCAGCGCATCGGGATCGGTTCTGGCGCGCTTCACCTTGGCGGCGATGGCATCGGCATCGTCGGTCAGGTTGATGCGGCTCTGATCGCTGGGATCGCTCTTCGACATCTTGGCGCTGCCGTCGCGTAAGGACATCACCCGCGTCGCCGGCCCCTCAATCACCGGCTCGGGCAGCGGGAACAGCTCCACGCCCATGTCGGTGTTGAACTTGGCGGCAATGTCGCGCGCCAGCTCCAGATGCTGCTTCTGGTCTTCCCCCACCGGCACATGAGTGGCCTTGTATCCCAATATGTCGGCCGCCTGCAGCACCGGATAGGTGAACAAGCCCACCGAAGCGCCCTCGCGGTCCTTGCCGCTCTTTTCCTTGAACTGGGTCATGCGGCTGAGCCAGCCCACCCGCGCCGTGCACATCAGCACCCAGGCCAGTTCGGCATGCACCCGCACCCGGCTCTGCGGGAACAATATGCAGCGTTCCGGATCCAGGCCGGCGGCAATCAGCGCCGCCATCATTTCATGGATGCCGCGCCGCAGTGTGGCGGGATCCTGCGCCATGGTGATGGCGTGCAGATCTACCACGGAAAAGATGCATTCCGCCTCATCCTGCATCCGCACCCAGTTGCGGATGGCCCCCAGATAATTGCCCAGGTGAAGATTGCCCGTGGGCTGAATGCCCGAAAAAACCCGTTTCATTGGCGCTTCCGTTTCAATCGTGCAGCAAGTTCGGCCACGGTGAACAATCCCAAGAGCCGGGCCGCGGCCAGATAGGCGAGGCCGCCCACACCAAGCAACAGGGCAAGTGCCAGCGCCCGCGCGGCAAAGCCGGTGGGCATCTGCAGCAGCGGCTGTAGCGTGGCCAGCACGGCCATCATGGCCAGCGTGGCGACGACAAAGCGCGGCAGGGTGCGCCGCGCCCGTGCATCCAGCGCAAACTGCCCGCGCCGGATCAGCAGCCACGCCAGCACCGCCGCATTGGCCCAGGCCGCTATCGCCGTGCCCACCGCGATGCCAACATGGCCCAGCGGCCACACCAGCACCAGATTGGCGATCAGATTGATCAGCATCGATCCCAGCGCGACGCGCACCGGCGTGCTGGTATCGCCGCGCGCCAGAAAGCCGGGGGTGAGCACCTTGATCAGCACATAGGCCGGCAGCCCCAGCGCAAAGCCGCTGAGCGCCGCCGCCGTGGCGCGCGTATCGGCGGCGGTGAACTGGCCATGTTCGAACAGCACGTTGATGATCGGCGCGGCGACCATCGCCAGCCCGGCCGCCGCCGGCAGGGTGAGCAGCAGCACCAGTTCGATGGCGCGGTTCTGCTGCGCCGTGGCGGCCGCCGGATCATCGGCACCGATCAGGCGCGACATCGCCGGCAGCAGCGCGGTGCCCACGCCGATGCCGATGATGCCCAGCGGCAGCTGGTTCAGCCGGTCGGCATAATAGAGCCAGCTGACCGCGCCCTCGCCCAGAAAGCGCGCCGCCAGCGCCGTGGAGACCAGAAGGTTGATCTGCACCGCACCCGCCCCCAGTGCCGCCGGCACGATCAGCCGCATCAGTTGCCGCACCTGCGGGGTGAGGCGCGGCGGGCGCAGCTTCAGCGACATGCCGGCCCGCCCGCACGACCACAGCAGCCAGATCAATTGCGCCACGCCGCCCAACGTCACGCACAGCGCCTGCACCCGCGCCGCCTGCACATCATCGCCCCCGCCGGACAGCAGCAGCCCGGCGATCAGCACCAGATTGAGCAGCACCGGCGCGGCGGCATTCACGGCAAAACGCCCGACGGAGTTCAATAGCCCGCCCAGCAGCGAGACCAGGCTGATCAGCGCCAGATAGGGGAAGGTGAGACGGGTGAATTCAACGGTGAGCGCGAATTTGCCCGGCGCAGCGTCCGGAAAACCGCCGGTCAGCGCCCACACCACCGGTGCGGCCCCGGCCACCATCACCGCGGTGAACAGCAGCAGCACCGGCAGCAGCACCGCCAGCACATCTTCGGCAAAGGCGCGGGCGCTTGTCGTTCGGCCGCCGTCGGCCCCCACCTGCCGGTTGAACATCGGCACGAATGCCGCCGCAAACGCCCCTTCGGCAAACAGCGCACGGAACAGATTGGGCAGGCGCTGCGCGATCAGAAAGGCATCGGCTGCGGTGCCGGCGCCGATCAGGCTGGCCTGCAGCACATCGCGCACAAAGCCCGCGATCCGCGAGACCAGCGTGAGGCCACCGATGGTGGCAGTGGCGCGCAACAAATTCATCGCGCTCCGGATGGCGTGTCAAAGCCCAAAGCGCAAGGCGTCGCGGCCGGGCACGCCATCGCGTGGCGCCCCGGCCGGGTGCCGATCAGGCGTTGCCTACCTGACCCTGCTGTTGCTGCGCCAGATAGAGCTGACCGAAATCGATCGGGTCCAGCATCAAGGGCGGGAAGCCGCCGTCGCGCACGGCATCGGCAATGATGCGGCGGGCAAAGGGGAACAGGATGCGCGGGGCTTCGATGATGCAGAACGGCTCCAGCGCCTCCTCCGGCACATGCTTCAGGCCGAACAGACCGGCATAGAGCAGCTCGACCATGAAGGACGGGTTGCCATCCACTTCGGCCTTGGCGCTGATCTTCAGCTCCACTTCGAACATGTCGTCGCCGGCCTTGCGGGCGTTCACGCCCACGTTCACGTCGATGCGCGGCTGGCTCTGCGCCTGCAGGCTGGCCGGCGCGTTCGGGTTCTCGAACGACAGGTCCTTCACATATTGGGTGAGGATGGCCACCTGCGGCAGCGGCTCGTCACCGCCGCCAAAGCCGTTTTCCGGCGAAGCGCCCAGATCAATCTCGTCAGCCATGATGGCAATCCTTCCCGGATGAACGCTGGTCGCGGATTATTCGTCGTCGCCGAACGTCTCGACAGGGCCACTGTCCTGGCCCTTGGCGCTTTCGTCACGATCAACAAATTCGATGATCGCCATCGGCGAGGCGTCCGACCGGCGGATACCGGCCTTGATGACGCGGATATAGCCGCCCTGCCGCTCGGCATAGCGCGCCGCAAGCACGTCGAACAGCTTCACCAGCTGCGCATCGTCCTGCAGGCGGGCATGCGCCAGCCGGCGGTTCGACAGGCCGCCATGCTTGGCCAGCGTCACCAGCTTTTCCACATAGGGACGCAGTTCCTTGGCTTTGGGCAGGGTGGTCTTGATCTGCTCATGCTTGATGAGCGCGGCCGACATGTTCCGCAGCATCGCCATGCGATGGCTGGTGGTGCGGCCGAGTTTGCGGTGGGCGACGCCGTGGCGCATTGGTCTTCTCCGTTCGTTTCCGGGCCGTTTCAGGTACCCGGAACCAGGCTGATGATGGGGTCAGCCGGTTTCCCCTATGCCCCCGTGGTGGGAGCGCCCCCGGCAAAGCCGTGGGCTGACGTTGAACGGGCTGCCGTTGGTCGCTGCGGCGACCGCCGGCACCCGCCGGCCGAGCTTGCGCGGGTCGGTGTCCAGTGCTGCGCACTGGACACGCGCCGCGCTGCTCAGAACTCTTGCTCGAGCTTCTTGGCCATTTCTTCGATATTTTCCGGCGGCCAGCCGGGGATTTCCATGCCAAGCCGAAGGCCCATCTGGGACAGGACTTCCTTGATTTCATTCAGCGACTTGCGGCCGAAGTTCGGCGTGCGCAGCATCTCGCTCTCGGTCTTCTGCACCAGATCGCCGATATAGATGATGTTGTCGTTCTTCAGGCAGTTGGCCGAACGCACCGACAGTTCCAGCTCGTCCACCTTCTTGAGCAGATAACGGTTGATGCTGGCGCTGTCGTCGGCTTCCACTGTGCCGCCAGTGGCGGCATGCGGAACCGGTGCCACAGCGGCGGCTTCCTCGAAATTGACGAACAGCTGCAACTGGTCCTGCAGGATCTTGGCACCATAGGCCAGGCTGTCCTCCGGGCTCAGGCTGCCATCGGTTTCCACCGTGATGGTCAGCTTGTCAAAATCCAGTTCCTGGCCGACGCGGGTCGGATCAACCTTGTAGCTGACCTGACGCACCGGCGAATAGAGCGCATCAACCGGGATCAGGCCAATGGGCGCATCGGCCGGGCGGTTGGCGCTGGCCGGCACATAGCCCTTGCCGGCTTCCACGGTCAGTTCCATGTTCAGGGTCGCGCCATCGTCCAGACGGCAGATCACCAGATCCTTGTTCATCACTTCCATGTCGCCGGTAACGGCGATCTGGCCAGCGGTGACCGGCCCGGGGCCGGTGGCGTTCAGGTGAACCCGCTTGGCGCTGTCGCCCGACATGCGGATCGCCACCTGCTTGATGTTCAGCACGATATCCGTCACGTCTTCCCGCACGCCCGGCAGGCTGGAGAATTCGTGCAGCGCGCCGTCCATCTTGATGGCAGTCACGGCTGCGCCCTGCAGCGAAGACAGCAGCACCCGGCGCAGGGCATTGCCCAGCGTCAGGCCAAAGCCGCGCTCCAGAGGCTCGGCGACGAAGGACGCCTTGTGCCGGCCATCGCCGCTCGGGCGCTGCTCCAGACGGTTGGGTTTCTTGAGTTCGGTCCAGTTCTTGGCGATGACTGCCACGGGGTTCACCTCGGTCTGGAGTGTTGGGGTCTTGGAAGAAGCGGATCGTCACCCGCCTGTCCCGTTGGTCCATGGAAAGAAACACAGAGCGCCAACGGGCGCCCGGCGTCAGGGCAGACGGTCAGACGCGCCGACGCTTGGGGGGGCGCACACCGTTGTGCGGGATCGGCGTCACGTCACGGATGGCCGTGATGGTGAAGCCCACCGCCTGCAGGGCGCGCAATGCCGATTCCCGGCCCGAACCCGGTCCGCGCACTTCCACTTCCAGGGTGCGCACGCCGTGTTCGGCAGCCTTCTTGCCGGCATCTTCGGCAGCCATCTGCGCCGCGAACGGCGTGGATTTGCGGCTGCCCTTGAACCCCATGGTCCCGGCCGACGACCACGCAATGGCGTTGCCCTGCGCATCGGTGATGGTGATCATGGTATTGTTGAAGCTGGCGTTCACATGCGCGACGCCGCTGGTGATGTTCTTGCGTTCCCGGCGCTTGATGCGGGCAACTTCGCGAGCCATGTCCTGAAATCCTTAAAGCCTGTGGTGAAGAAGAAGTGCTGCAAGCCTGCGCGCTTACTTCTTCTTGCCGGCAATCGGCTTGGCCTTGCCCTTGCGGGTGCGGGCGTTGGTGTGGGTGCGCTGGCCGCGCACCGGCAGGCCCTTGCGGTGCCGCAGGCCGCGATAGCAGGCCAGATCCATCAGGCGCTTGATGTTCATGCCGGTCTGGCGCCTGAGATCACCTTCCACCGTCAGTTCACGGTCGATCTTTTCGCGGATCAACAGCACTTCGGCGTCGGTCAGATCCTGCACCCGGCGTTCCGGCGGGAAGCCGAGTTCCGAAGCCAGACGGCTGGCAGTGGTACGACCAATGCCATGAATATAGGTCAGCGCGATTTCAACGCGTTTGTTGGTCGGGATGTTCACACCCGCAATACGTGCCACGATATCGGTCCTTCCATGCTCCACAGCGGCCCGGGGCAAGGGGCTGCCATCTCAAAGCAATATGCCGCAAAAGATATACACCAGCCGCCCCAAGGGAACCGCCGGTTGCACATCCGTTTATACGGAAGCGTGGGCGGTAACGGCGAGTCGGGGAAAAGTCAAGCCGGGCTTGCGTGCCGGTCCACGATGGCGTCGATGCTGGCGGCCACCTCGTCCATGCTGGCCATGCCGTCCACCCGCGCCACAATCCCGCGTGAGCCATAATGCGGGATGATCGGCGCCGTCTTGGCGCGATATTCCTCCATGCGCTGCCGCACGGTGGATTCGATATCGTCGGCGCGGCGCTTGAAGTTGCTGCTGCCGCACACGTCGCACACGCCGGCCGCCTTGGGCTGCTTGAAGCGATCATGATAGCCTTCGCCGCAGCTGCCGCAGGTGAAGCGCCCGGTGATGCGTTCGACCAGCGCATCCTCGTCAACCACCAGCTCGATCACATGATCCAGCGTCAGGCCCTTGGCGCTGAGCATCGCATCCAGCGCATCGGCCTGAATGTCGGTGCGCGGATAGCCATCAAGGATGAAGCCAACCCGCGCGTCGGGCTGGTCCAGCCGTTCCGACAATATGCCGTTGACGATCTCGTCCGACACCAGGCCGCCTGATTCCATCACGGCCTTGGCCGCAAGGCCCACCGGCGTGGCGGCCGCAACCGCGGCGCGCAGCATGTCACCGGTGGACAGCTGCACCAGGCCGCGCTCCTTGACGAGGCGACTGGCCTGGGTGCCCTTGCCCGCCCCCGGCGGGCCCAGCAAAATTAGGTTCAACGACGATTCCCCCTGAGTTTGGACTTCTTGATGAGTCCCTCATATTGATGGGCCAGCATGTGGCTCTGGATTTGCGCCACCGTGTCCATCGTCACATTGACCACGATCAGCAGCGAGGTGCCACCGAAATAAAACGGCACCTTCAGCTCAGAGATCAGAAATTCCGGCAACAGGCAGATCAGCGTCAGATAGGCCGCGCCCACCACGGTCAGCCGGGTGAGCACATAATCCAGATATTCCGCGGTGCGCGCGCCGGGGCGGATGCCCGGCACGAAGCCGCCATATTTCTTCAGATTCTCCGCCGTTTCCTCCGGATTGAACACCACGGCGGTGTAAAAGAAGCTGAAGAAGATGATGCCGCCGGCATAGAGGATCATATAAAGCGGCGCGCCGTGCTGCAGCGCGGTCGTCACCGTGGTCATCCATTCGGGCATGCTGCCCTGCTGGCTGAAGAACTGCGCCACCGTAAGCGGCATCAGCAGCAGCGAGGAGGCGAAGATCGGCGGGATCACCCCGGCGGTGTTGATCTTCAGCGGCAGGAAGCTGCTGTCGCCCTGGAACATGCGGTTGCCGGCCTGGCGCTTGGGATACTGGATCAAGATCTTGCGGACGGCACGTTCCATCAGGCAGATGAAGGCGATGGTGGCCAGCGCCAGCACGGAAACCAGCAGGATGAAGCCGAACGACAGCGCGCCGGTGCGGCCCTGTTCGAACATCGTGCCCAGCGCAACCGGCAACTGCGCCACGATGCCGGCCATGATGATCAGCGAAATGCCGTTGCCGATGCCGCGGCTGGTGATCTGTTCCCCCAGCCACATCAGGAACATGGTGCCGCCCAGCAGCGAAATCACCGTGGAGATGCGGAAGAACCAGCCCGGATCGATCACTGCCGATACGCCCTGTCCGGCGCCCCAGCTTTCCAGGCCCAGCGCAATGCCATAACCCTGCACGATGGTCAGGAACACGGTGCCATAACGTGTATATTGGTTCAGCGTCTTGCGCCCGGCTTCGCCTTCCTTCTTCAGCGCCATGAAGCTGGGCACCAGCGAGGTGAGCAGCTGCACCACGATGGATGCGGTGATGTAGGGCGTGACACCAAGCGCGATCAGGCTCATCCGCTCCAGCGCGCCGCCGGAGAACATGTTGAAGAAATCCAGCACGCCGCCGCGCGTCTGATCGAACAGCGTCGACAGCGCCAGCGGATCGATGCCGGGCAGCGGCACGAAGCTGATCAGGCGGAACACCACCAGCGCACCCAGCGTGAACCAGATCCGGTTCTTCAGCTCGGTGGCCTTGGAGAAATTCGCGAACGACAGGTTCGCGGCCATCTGTTCGGCAGCTGAGGCCATTGCACCCTACCCGATCATGCGTTCATCAAAACGGCAAAGCGCCGCGTATCCCAGCCATGTAGGCGACACGCGGCGCAATTGCCATGGGTCCCATTGACCCGGTGCCGGCTTTACTTCGCAGCAGCCTTGGCAGCGCGGGCAACGGCGCGGGCGGCCTTCTGCTCGTCGCGGCTCAGCGGCGCCGGGGCCGGCGCCGGCAGCTCGATCGAACCACCAGCGGCTTCCACCGCAGCCTTGGCCGAGGCCGAAGCACCGGCCAGTTTCAGCTTCACCTTGGCGGTCAGCGCGCCAACGCCCAGCAGGCGCACGCCGTCGCGGGCGTGGGTCAATACCTTGGCGGCAACCAGCGCATCGGCATCGATCAGCGTCTTGGCGTCCAGCTTGCCGGCATCGATGGCGGCCTGCAGCGTGCCCAGGTTGAGCACGGCATATTCCTTGCGGAAGATATTGTTGAAGCCCCGCTTGGGGATGCGCATGTGCAGCGGCATCTGGCCGCCTTCAAAGCCGTTGATGGCCACGCCCGAACGGCTGGTCTGGCCCTTCTGGCCGCGGCCAGCGGTCTTGCCAACGCCGGAGCCGATGCCTCGGCCCACGCGCACGCGCTTCTTGCGGGCGCCCGGATTGTCGTGAAGGTCGTTCAATTTGGTCGTCATGGGATGCACTCGCTTTCGCTTACGCGCTTGATGGGGGCGGCCTGCCCCGGCGAAGGCCGGGGTTACGCCAGTTCTTCAACCTTCACCAGATGCGCCACCTTGGCGATCATGCCGCGGATTTCCGGCGTATCGCCATGTTCGCGCGACCGGTGCAGCTTGTTCAGGCCAAGGCCGATCAGGTTCTTCTCCTGGTTCGGCGCGCGGCGGATCGGCGAGCCGATCTGGGTGACTTTCAGCTTTGCCATGATATCGCTCCTCACGCCACCGCTTCGGCTTCGGCTTCGGCCGCCTTGGCCGAAAGGTCGCCGCGCCGCGCCAGCAGATCGACAATCTTCTTGCCGCGGCGCTGGGCCACGCTCTTCGGGCTGACCTGGCCGGTCAGCGCCGCGAAGGTGGCGCGGATCATGTTGTAGGGATTGTTGGTGCCCACCGATTTGGTGACCACATCGGCCACGCCCAGCGCTTCGAACACGGCGCGCATCGGGCCGCCGGCGATGATGCCGGTCCCCTGCGCGGCAGACCGCACATAGACCTTGCCGGCACCGAAATGGCCATAAACATCGTGATGCATCGTGCGGCCATCGCGCAGCGGCACGCGCACCATCGCCTTCTTGGCGGCAGCGGTGGCCTTGGCGATGGCTTCCGGCACTTCGCGCGCCTTGCCGTGGCCGAAACCAACCCGGCCCTTGCCGTCCCCCACCACGACCAGCGCCGCAAAACCGAAGCGCTTGCCGCCCTTCACCGTCTTGGACACGCGGTTGATGTGGACCAGCTTTTCGATCAGCTCTTCGCCGGCGGGTTCGCCGCTGGCTTCACGGCCACGCTTGTTCCGATCGTTCGGGCCGCCGCGGCGATCACCGCCGCCACGGCCGCGGTCACCACCGCGCCCACCGCCGGGGCCACGGCCACGGCCCCCACCTGGACCAGCCCCCCGCGCTTCGGCTTCCGGCGCTGCGGCGCCAACGATTTCGTTCTCATCGCTCATATCAGAACTCCAGCCCGCCTTCGCGGGCACCCTCGGCCAGCGCCTTCACGCGGCCATGGAACAGGAAACCGCCGCGGTCGAACACCACAGCCGAAACGCCGGCAGCCTTGGCCCGTTCGGCCAGCCGCTTGCCAACGGCCGAAGCGGCGTCCGTGGTGGCGCCGGTCGAACCGCGCACATCCTTTTCCAGGGTCGAGGCGGCCGCCAGCGTGACACCGCTGTTGTCGTCGATGATCTGGGCATAGATATGCTGCGAGGACCGGTGCACCGACAGACGCGGGCGGCCGCTCGACTTGAGGGCGATGGCCGTCCGCACCCGGCGGCGGCGCTGCGCGAAATGGGTGAGCTTGCTCATTTCTTCTTTCCTTCCTTGCGGAAGATGAATTCACCGCGATACTTGATGCCCTTGCCCTTGTAGGGCTCCGGCTTGCGCCAGCGGCGGATCTCGGCGGCCACCTGGCCCACCCGCTGCTTGTCGGACCCGCTGATTTCCACCGTGGTCTGATCCGGCGTCTTGATGGTGATGCCGGCCGGGATCGGGAAATCCACATCGTGGCTGTAGCCAAGCTGCAGCTTCAGGTTGGACCCCTGCACCGACGCCCGGTAGCCCACGCCGCTGATTTCCAGCACCTTGGTGAACCCGTCCCACACGCCCGTCACCAGATTGGCGACCAGCGTGCGCTGCATGCCCCAATAGGCGCGGGCGCGCTTGGTCTCGTTGGCCGGCTGAACGGCGATCTGGGCACCTTCGATGGCATAGCTGATGTCGTCCACCAGCGGCAGCGACATCTCGCCCTTCGGGCCCTTCACCACCAGCACGCGATCATTGATCGTGGCGGTGACACCGGCCGGAACGGCAATCGGCTTTTTTCCAATGCGCGACATGATCAGAACACCTGGCAGAGGACTTCGCCGCCCACGTTCTTCTCGCGCGCTTCCGCGTCGGAAAGAACGCCCTGCGGCGTCGAAACGATGACAATGCCCAGCCCGTTGCGGACGCGCGGCAGCTCGGTGCTGCCGCTATAGACGCGGCGGCCGGGCTTGGACACGCGGGCAAGATGCTGGATGGCCGGCTTGCCCTCGAAATATTTGAGGTCAATCCGGATATTCTGGTGAACGCCGTCGGCCAGCGGCGCATAGCCACGGATATAGCCTTCGCGCTGCAGCACATCCAGAACGCGGGCGCGCAGGCGCGACGCGGGGGTGACGATCGAATCCTTGCGGGCCTGTTGGCCGTTACGGATCCGGGTGAGCATATCGCCCAGGGGATCGGTCATCGACATGGCGTTTCCTTACCAGCTCGACTTGGTCACGCCGGGAATCAGGCCCTTGTTGGCCAATTCGCGCAGCATGATGCGGGAGAGCTTGAACTTGCGATAATAAGCCCGCGGACGGCCCGTGAGCTCGCAGCGGTTGCGCACCCTTGTGGGGTTCGCGTTGCGCGGCAGCTTGGCCATCTTCAGCCGGGCCATCAGCCGCTCCTCATCGGACCGGCTTTCGTCGGCGGCGATCGCCTTCAGCACGGCATATTTGCCGGCATATTTGACCACCAGCGCCTTGCGGTGCTCGTTCTTGTTGATCATCGAGAGCTTTGCCATGGCTCAGGCCGCCTTCTTTTCGAGGGAGTAGCCAACGAACGGGAAACCGAACAGGGCGAGCAGGGCGCGCGCTTCCTCGTCGGTCTTGGCCGTCGTCGCCACGATGATGTCCATGCCGCGGATCTGGTCGATCCGGTCATAGTTGATCTCCGGGAAGATCAGCTGTTCCTTGATCCCGCAGGCATAATTGCCGCGGCCATCGAACGACTTCGCCGACAGCCCGCGGAAATCCTTCACGCGCGGCAGGGCGATGGTCACGAACCGGTCCAGGAATTCATACATGCGCTGGCGGCGCAGGGTGACCTTGCAGCCGATCGGCATGCCTTCACGCAGCTTGAACTGCGCGACCGATTTCTTGGCCTTGCAGATCACCGGCTTCTGGCCAGCGATCAGCGCCATTTCACTGGCGGCCTGCTCGACCTTCTTCTTGTCCTGGGTGGCCTCGCCGACGCCCATGTTGAGCACGATCTTCTCGATCTTCGGCACTTCCATCAGATTCTTGTAGCCGAACAGCTCCACCATCTTGGGGCGGATCACGTCGGCATACATCGTCTGCATGCGGGGATTGAGGTTCTCAGCCATCGATACGGGCTCCCGACTTCTTGGCGACGCGCACCTTCTTGCCGTCGATCACTTCGAAACCGACGCGGGTCGGCCCTCCCGTGGTCGGATCCTTGATCGCCACCTTGGATGCCGCCATCGGCGCTTCCACGCGTTCGATGCCGCCGTTGGGGTTGCTCTGCGACGGCTTGTTGTGGCGGGTGATCAGGTTCACGCCCGACACCACCAGCTTGCCATCACGCGGCAGGTTGCGGGTCACAGTGCCTTCCTTGCCCTTGTCCTTGCCGGACAGGACGATGACCGTGTCACCCTTCTTGATCTTGGCAGCGCTCATTACAGCACCTCCGGTGCAAGGCTGATGATCTTCATGTGCCCCGATGCGCGCAGTTCGCGCACCACCGGGCCAAAGATACGGGTGCCGATCGGCTCCTCGTTCTTGTTGATCAGCACGGCAGCATTGCTGTCGAACCGGATCACCGAACCATCCGCGCGGCGGATATCCTTGGCCGTGCGCACCACGACAGCGCGGTGCACATCACCCTTCTTCACCTTGCCCTTGGGCTGGGCTTCCTTGACCGACACCACGATGATGTCGCCCACGCCGGCGAACCGACGCTTGGAACCGCCCAGCACCTTGATGCACATCACCCGCTTGGCGCCGCTATTGTCCGCCACTTCCAGGTTCGTCTGCATCTGGATCATGTTTTCGATCCTTCACCTTATGTCTGCCGATTCCGACCGGCAGACGCCTCTAAAAAACCAATCCCGAAAAACGCCGGCTCAGCCGACCTTTTCCAGCACCTTCCACGTTTTAAGCTTGGACATTGGCGCGCACTCTTCGATGCGAACCGTGTCACCGGCCTTGATCACATTGCCCTCGTCATGGGCGTGATATTTTTTCGAACGACGGATGATCTTGCCGTAAACCGGGTGCGCAACCTTGCGCTCCACCAGCACGACGATCGTCTTGTCGCCCTTGTCGGACACCACGGTGCCCTGCAATACGCGCTTCGGCATGGCTTATGCTCCCGCTTGGGCAGTGGCCTTGCGGGCCGACTGCAGCGTCTTGATGCGGGCGATGGTGCGGCGAACTTCGCGCACCCGGCCCGGCTTCTCCAGCTGGCCGGTGGCCGCCTGGAACCGCAGGTTGAACTGCTCGCGCTTCAGCTCGGAAAGCTGGGTAGCGAGTTGATCGTCGGTCGAAACCTTCAGATCGGCGAAGTTGTTGGCAGCCATCGTCTTATTCCTGCACAGCCGGTTCGCCCAGGCGAACCACCATCTTGACCTTGATCGGCAGCTTGGCCGCGGCGCGTTCGAACGCACCGGCCGCCACGTCCTGCGGCACGCCATCAAGTTCGAACATGATGCGGCCGGGCTTGACGCGGGCCACCCAATATTCCGGCGAACCCTTGCCCGAACCCATGCGGACTTCGGCGGGCTTGGAGGACACCGGCAGATCCGGGAAAATGCGAATCCACAAGCGGCCCTGACGCTTGATGTGGCGCGAAATGGCGCGGCGGGCGGCTTCGATCTGGCGGGCGGTGATCCGCTCCGGCTCCAGAGCCTTCAGGCCGAAGGCGCCGAAGTTCAGCGCGGTGCCGCCCTTGGCATCGCCCTTGATCCGGCCCTTGAAGGCCTTGCGGAATTTTGTGCGCTTTGGTGACAGCATTTCGATCTACTCCTCAGCGCGCCGGACGGACGCCAGAGGTCTGGGCTTCCATCATCAGGCGGTCCTGCGCCATCGGGTCATGACCAAGGATTTCGCCCTTGAAGATCCACACTTTCACGCCGCACACGCCGTAAGCGGTGTGGGCCTGATGTTCGGCATAATCCACGTTGCCGCGCAGGGTGTGCAGCGGCACGCGGCCTTCGCGGTACCATTCGGTGCGAGCGATTTCGGCCCCGCCCAGACGCCCCGAGCAGGTGATCTTGATGCCTTCCGCACCCAGACGCAGCGCCGATTGCACGGCGCGCTTCATCGCACGGCGGAACGCGATGCGGCGCTCCAGCTGGTCACACACGCCGGCGGCCACCAGCTTGGCATCGATTTCCGGCTTGCGGATTTCAACGATGTTCAGGCTCACGTCGCTGCGGGTCATCTGGGCGATCTGCTTGCGCAGCTTTTCGATGTCGGCGCCCTTCTTGCCGATGATCACGCCGGGGCGCGCGGCAAAGATGGACACGCGGCACAGCTTGGCCGGACGCTCGATCACCACCTTGGAAATGGCGGCCTGGCCGTGATGCTTCAGGATGAACTCGCGGATGCGCAGATCTTCCAGCAGCAGGTTGCCGTAATCATCGCCCTGCGCGAACCAGCGGCTGTCCCAGGTGCGGTTGATCTGCAGGCGCAGACCGATGGGGGACGTCTTGTGACCCATTAGTTTGCTCCTTCTTCGTCGGCTTCGCGCACGACCACACGCAGCCGGCTGAACGGCTTGGTGATGGAGGCAGCGCGGCCCCGCGCCCGCGGCGTGAAGCGCTTCATGGTGATCGCCTTGCCAACGCTGGCTTCCTTCACGATCAGCGCGTCGACATCCAGATTATGGTTGTTCTCGGCATTGGCCACGGCAGACGCCAGCACCTTGCGCACATCAACCGCCATCGCCTTGCGGCTGAACTGCAGAATGTTCAGAGCTTCCGACGCCTTGCGGCCACGGATCAGACCGGCAACCAGGTTGAGCTTGTAGGCCGAACCACGGATTGTGGTGGCAATGGCCAGCGCCTCGCGGTCGCCAACCTTGCGGGGGGACTTGGGCTTGGACATCAGCGCTTGCCCTTCTTGTCAGCAGCGTGGCCGGGGAAGAAGCGCGTCGGCGCAAACTCACCCAGCTTCATGCCGACCATGTCTTCATTGACCATGACCGGGATGTGCTTCTTGCCGTTGTAGACGTTGAAGGTCAGGCCAACGAACTGCGGCAGGATGGTGGAGCGGCGCGACCAGGTCTTGATCGGCGAACGCTGCCCGGAGCCCTGCGCGGCTTCGGCCTTCTTCAACAGCGAGAGGTCCACGAACGGACCCTTCCAGACGGAGCGGCTCATGCGCGCTTACCTCTTCTTCTTGGCGTGGCGCGAACGGATGATCATGTAATCCGTCGCCTTGTTCGAACGGGTCTTGGCACCCTTGGTCGGCTTGCCCCACGGGGTCACCGGATGGCGGCCGCCCGAGGTGCGGCCTTCACCACCACCATGCGGGTGGTCGACCGGGTTCTTGGCCACGCCGCGGGTCAGCGGACGATAGCCCAGCCAGCGGTTGCGGCCGGCCTTGCCCAGGTTCTGGTTGCTGTTGTCGGGGTTCGACACCGCGCCAACCGTCGCCATGCATT
>DAITMD010000020.1:0-10388 GCA_036835345.1 Sandarakinorhabdus sp.
GATGATCCGATGGAAGACAGGCCGATCACCATCGGCAAATGGAGCCCACGCAACGACAATCGCCAGTTCATCGGCCCGGTGAGCGTGAAGCAGGCCTTTGCCAAATCGATCAACACGGTGGCGGTGCAGCTGGCGCAGCAGGTTGGCTTCGATACGGTGGCTGAAACGGCGCGGCGGTTCGGCATCACCACGCCGATCAGCCGGCAGCCGGCGATGGCGCTGGGATCATCGGAAGTGACATTGTTCGAACTCACCAACGCCTATGCCACGGTGGCCGGCGGCGGTGTGGAAACGCCGCCCTATGCCATCACCCGCATCGTCAGCGGCAGCGGCCGGGTGCT
Source organism: Sandarakinorhabdus sp. (assembly GCA_036835345.1). Lineage (GTDB taxonomy): Bacteria > Pseudomonadota > Alphaproteobacteria > Sphingomonadales > Sphingomonadaceae > Sandarakinorhabdus. Next base: position 342 of record DAITMD010000020.1, read on the forward strand.
GTATGAACGCGGCGCCAGCGACACGCGGCAGGTGGTTGCCCCGGTGGTCGCCGCGCGGATGACGCAGCTGATGCAGGCCGCCGTGGAGGAAGGCACTGCCCGTGCCGCGCAGATCGGCCGGCCGCTGGCCGGCAAGACCGGCACCACCAGCAGCAACAAGGATGGCTGGTTCATCGGCTTTTCCAGCGGGCTGACCACTGGCGTGTGGATGGGCCGCGACGATGCGCGGGTGGTGCGCGGGCTGGCCGGGGGCCGCGCCCCGGCCCGCGCCTTCGCGCAATATATGGCGCGCGCCGTGGGCGGCACCCCGCCAGAGCCGCTGAACACCGATGTCGCCACCGAGGAAAACCCGTTCGGCGAACCCGATGCCGAAGCCTATGGCATCGTCATGGACGATCCGCCCCCCGGCGGCGAACCGCCACCAATGGACGAAGCGCCGCGGCTGGACGACAACTGGCTGGACAAGACGCTGAACGAACAGCCGCCAACCACGCCGCAAATGCTGCCGCAGTAGGCGCTCAGCGCAGCCGCACCCAGGCCGGGGCGTGATCGCTGGCCTTCTCTTCCCCGCGCACCTGCTTCATCACGCCGGCATCCTCCAGCCGGTCTGCCGCCGCTGGCGAGAGCAGCAGGTGATCGATGCGAAAGCCATGATCGCGCGGCCAGGCGCCGGCCTGATAATCCCAATAGCTCCAGATACCGCCCGCCGGGTGCAGGCTGCGGATGGCATCGGTCCAGCCCTGCCACAGCAACTGGCGATAGGCCGCCACCGAAGCAGGCTGGCGCAGCGCGTCGTCCCGCATCGCGGCGGCATCCCAGATATCGTCATCGTTCGGGATCACATTATAGTCCCCTGCCAGCACCGCCGGCAGGCCGCTGTCCAGCAGCTTGGCGGCATGGGCGCGCAGCCGCTCCATCCAGGCCAGCTTGTAATCGAACTTGGGGCCGGGCTGGGGATTGCCGTTGGGCAGATAGAGGGAGGCAACGCGCACCCCCATCACATCGGCCTCCAGATAGCGTGACTGTTCGTCCGCATCATCGCCGGGCAGGCCGCGCTGCACTTCGGCGGCGGGTTCACGCGACAGGATGGCCACCCCGTTGAAGCCCTTTTGCCCATGCACAAGGCAGTGATAGCCCGCGTCCTTCAGCACATCGACGGGGAAATTCTCCGTCATCGTCTTGATTTCCTGCAGGCAGGCGACATCGGGTTTGGCCTGCTCAAGCCATTCCAGCAGGCGCGGCAGGCGGGCGTTGGTGCCGTTGATGTTGAAGGTGGCGATCAGCATGAGCGCAGGCTTACGCCCTCAACTGGCCAGCTTCAACAGCGCGGCGATGCTGTCCGCCTCGGCCGCCGGCTTGTCGGTGCGGATGCGCGAAATGCGCGGAAAGCGCATCGCCAGGCCCGATTTGTGCCGGGTGGAGGCATGAATGGAGTCAAACGCCACCTCCAGCACCAGCGATTTGGCCACTTCGCGCACCGGGCCGAATTTCTGCACCGTGTTGGCGCGCACGAATTTGTCGAGCATCATGAGTTCGGCATCGGTAAAACCGCTATAGGCCTTGCCCACCGGCAGCAGCTGGCCATCACCCGCAAAGGCGCCAAAGGTGAAATCGCTGTACAGGCTGGAGCGTTTGCCGTGGCCGCGCTGGGCATACATCAGCACGCAATCGGCGGTCAGCGGGCTGCGCTTCCACTTGTACCACAGGCCGGCCTTGCGCCCCGGCGTATAGGGCGCGTCGCGGCGTTTCAGCATCAGCCCTTCGATGGCGGCATCACGCGCACTGTCCCTGAGCGCACTGAGCGCTGCCCAATCGGCCGCCTCCACCAGCGGTGACAGCTCGAACCGCGCCGGATCGAGGCTGGGCAGCAGCGCCTCCAGCCGCGCCCGCCGCAGCGTCCACGGCAATGCGCGCAGATCCTCGCCATACGCGCCCAGCAGATCATAGACGCGGATGAACGCCGGCCGCTCGGCCATCAGCCTGGCCGGCGGTGCCTTGCGCCCCAGCCGCTGCTGCAGCGCGTTGAAGCTGCCGGCATCGCCAAAGCCCTCCCCGCGCACCAGCAATTCGCCGTCCAGCGCCGCCGGCACATTCAGCGTCACATCGGGGAAGCTGCCGGACACGTCATCGCCGGTGCGGCTGAACAGCCGTGTCTGCCCGCCGGCATGCACCAGCTGCACCCGGATGCCATCCCATTTCCATTCGGCCGCAAAATCCGCCAGATCCAGCGACTCTTCCAGCGGCTGGGCCAGCATGAACGGGCGGAACACCGGCACATCGCCGGCCGTGGGCGGCCCGGTTTCGCCCCGCGCCCACGCAAACAGCGGCGCGAACGGCGGGGTGAGGCCGTGCCACACCTCCTCCACCGCCTCCACATCCAGGCTGAACGCCTGCGCAAACCCGGTCTTGGCCAGCCGCGCCGACACGCCCACCCGCATCGCCCCGGTGGCCAGCTTGATCAGCGCATAGCGCCCCGCCACATCTAGCCGATCAAGCAGCGCCGCCACCACCACCGGCGCATCCTTGCGCGCCAGGCCCAGCAATTGCCCGACCACCTCGTCCAGCCCCGGCGCGGGCAGGCGCGCGCCGGCCGGCTGAGGCCACAGCAGCGAAATGGTTTCGGCCATGTCGCCCACGAAATCATGGCTGAGCGCAAACAGCACCGGGTCCACCCGCTCGGCCATCAGCCCCTTGAGCAGCGCCGGCTGCACCGCTTTCAGATCCAGCGTGCCGGTCAGCGCCGCCAGCGCCCAGCCGCGATCCGGATCGGGCGTCGCCAGCAGATAGGCCGCGATCAGGCGCAGCTTGGCCGTGCGCGACCGCGTGTAGGTGAGCGCATCCAGAAGGCGGGCGAATTCATCCATGGCAATACGGGGTTAGCATGAAGGGCGCATCTGCGCTAAGGCCGGTTCATGCGCATGCGTGACCTTGAAAAGGCCAGCGGTGTGGGGCGGGAGACCATCCGCTTCTATATCCGCGAAGGCCTGCTGCCCGAACCCGACAAACCCAGCCGCAACAGTGCGCGTTACAGCGACGTGCATGTCGCCCGCCTGAAGGCCATCAAGCGCCTGCAGGAAGAGCGTTTCCTGCCGCTGGCCGTCATCCGCACGCTGCTGGAAGCCGATGATGGCGACAAATGGCTGATGCCCGATGCCTTTCCGATGCTGGATGCGCTGCTGGCCCAGCGGCTGGAGGAAGCCGGCCCGGCGCGGGTGTCGGTAACCGATCTTGACCTGCCCCACGCCATTGCGGCGCATCTTGATGAAGGGCTGGTCACCGTGGCCGAAGATGGCACCGTGTCGGCGCGCGATGCCGCGATCCTCAGAACCATCGAACGGCTGAACGATATCGGCTTCACGCCGGAACTGGGCTTTGATGGCGGCCAGATGCGGCTCTATCATGTGCTGATCGATTGGCTGACGGCGCAGGAAATCCGGCTGTTCCTTGAACATACCGCCGGCCATGTCGGCGAAGCCAAGGCGCTGGACATGGCCGAACAGGGGATATCGCTGATCAACGAACTGCTCGGCCAGTTGCGGACGCGGGCGCTGCTCCGGAAGCTGGCGGAACGACGGCAGGTTGCCAGCGACCCGCGCCAGGAACATGCTGCCGGCATGCCGACACCGACGAAAACTTAGGACATGGCGTGGCGAAGACCGAGCGGAAAATTGCCGTTGTCCTGATCCACGGCATTGGCGATCAGCGGCCGATGGCGACGCTGCGCAGCTTTGTGGAAGCCGTGCTCGCCAAGGACCATGATGACGCTGGGTCGCCGGCAAGTTCGCCGCCGGCCTATTTCTCCAAGCCCGACACATTGTCAGGATCGTTCGAGTTGCGCCGCCTCAATGCACCTGCGTCGGGGCGGAGCCGGCCACCCACCGATTTCTATGAATATTACTGGGCCCATTTGATGGCCGACAACGCCGTGTCACATACGGTTCAATGGCTCAACAACCTGCTGTTCCGGCACCCCTTTGCCGTGCCGCCGGTACTGCGCAAATTGTGGTTTTCGGCTTGGGCCCTCCTCGTTCTGATCCTGTGCATGACGGCGGCGCTGTGGACGGTTACGCCAGTGGGCCTGCTCGCCGGCGCTGGTGCCTTGCTGCTGCTGGGCGCCAAATTGCTGGCCGAACTGGCGCTGCGCGACTGGATCGGCGATGCGGCACGATATTTCAACGCCAGGCCGGCCAACATCGACATTCGCAATGCCATTCGCAAAGGCGGCGTGGAACTGCTGGAAAAGTTGCATGCCACGGGCGATTATCGCCGTATCATCGTGGTTGGCCACAGCCTGGGCAGCGCCATCGCGCTGGATATTCTCTATCATTACTGGACAAAGGCAAGCACACAGCACGGCGAACCAACCGAACCGACGCGCGTGGCGATTGACGCGCTGGAGCGCGCCATCAAGCTCACCGGGCCCATCCATCCGGGCGAGTGGCAACGGTTGCAAAAGGCGGTGTGGCAGGAATTGCGCGCCAATGGCACCCCATGGCGCGTTACCGATCTGATCACACTGGGCAGCCCGCTGGCGCATCTGCCGTTTCTGACCGGCATTGACCAGCAAGGCTTTCATCAGCTGCTGCTACAGCGCGAGCTGCCAGCCAGCCCGCCCGTGCTCGATGGCAAGGGCATCTCATACTTCACGCGCTATGTGTTGCCCGACGGGAAACAGCGCTCCATCGCCACACTGCACCACGCCGCCTGTTTCGCCGCAGCAAGATGGACCAATATCTATTTTCCACACGATGGCTGGCTCCGTGGCGATCCCGTGGGCGGTCCGCTCAGGCCGCTGTTCGGGCTGGGCATCAACGACACCGCAGTGCACACAAACCATTGGGGTGGCCGGCTGAATCATCTGGATTACTGGCGGATGGATGGACGGGACAGCGATAAGGACACCGCGCCACTCGACGTGCTCAAGGCGGCGATGAAGCTGGACGAAGGGTTTCGATGACATGATGCAAACGGTATGGATTTGTGCAGCCGCATTCGCCCTGAGTGTCCCCTTGCCCCTGAACGCTCAGACAGCAATGCCGGTCAATTCACCTTCCCCCCATGTCCGCGTGCTCGCCACTGGCGGCACCATCGCCGGTGCCGGCAGCGTGACGGGATCCGATTACCGGTCGGGCCAGGTGCCGGTATCGGCGCTGCTGGCGGCGCTGCCGGGCATTGAAACCATCGCCAGCGTGTCGGGCGAACAGGTGGCCAATACCGCCAGCGGCAATATCGATGAAGGCATCTGGCGGCGGCTGCATGGGCGGGTGCTGGCCGCGTTCGCCGATCCGGGCGTGAGCGGCGTTGTCATCACCCACGGCACCGACACGCTGGAGGAAACCGCCTATCTGCTCAGCCTGCTGCTGCCGCCCGCCAAGCCTGTGGTGGTGGTGGGTTCGATGCGGCCCAGCACCGCGGTTTCGGCCGACGGGCCGCAGAATTTGATGGACGCGATCCGCGTGGCCAGCACGCCCTCCGCCGCTGGGCGCGGCGTGATGGTGGTGATGAACGACACGATTTTCGATCCGCTGTCGGTCACCAAGACCGACGTGCACCGGATCGAAGCCTTTGCCGCCCCGTCGCGCGGGCCGATTGGCGAAGTGCTGCAGCCAAAGCCGCGCTTCTTTGCCGGCCCCATCCCGCCGCGCCCGCTCTTGACGCTGGGCGAGGCGAAACTGCCGCGCATCGCCATTGTCTATGCCTATGCCGGGATCACCCAGGATGATGTGCTGAACGCCGCCAAGGATGCCGTCGGCGTGGTGATTGCCGGCGTGGGGGCCGGCGGCTTTTCCACCAGCGCCCGTGACGCGGTTCGCAAACTCGCGGCGCGCGGCGTGCCGGTGGTGCGCACCCCGCGGCAGGGCTTTGGCGACATCTGGCGGTCGTCCGGGCCAAGCGACGACGACAGCGCGGTCCCCACCATATCGGGGCGCGAACTCACCCCGGCCAAGGCGCGCATCCTGCTGATGCTGGCCCTGCAGCAGAAACGCAGCGTGGCCGAACTGCAGGCGCTGTTCGACGCGGCGGGCAGTTAGAATCCGGCCGAAACCGTGAGCACCGGCCCGCTGCCCGGCGCGGCATTGCCGGCGATGCGCTGCCGCCAGTCGGCCTGCACCCGCACCCCGCGCCAGGCGGCGGCGACCGATGGGCCGGTATCAACCCGCCAGGCATCGGGGCTGCCGGTCTGGATGCTCGCCCAGCTGCCGGCGTTCAGCGTGGCCGGGCCGATCCGCACGATCCGGGCGCTGGCCTGCGCACCGGCAAACAGCGTGCCGCGGCCCAGCACGCCGGCTTCGCCATAGCCATCAAACCGCCCGCTGCGCCCGCCCGCCGCCAGCCGCAGCGTCCAGTCCCCGCGCGCCGCATCGCCAAGCGCGATCAACCGTTCGGCCGAAAGCGTGACGCCGGGCAGCAGCGTCTGCCGCACCCCGATGGCCGCCTGTGCCGTATCCTGCCTGATGCCGCCCGGATCGGCCGCCACGTTCACCCGCACCGCCAGCGCCAGCGGACGGCGGGCATAAGGATCGACAAGATAGGCCAGGCCGGCGCCCACCTGCCCGCCGCCCAGCACCGGGCTGGCGGCAGCGCCCGGCAGGCCGGCACCGGGCTGATTTGAGCGCGCCCCGCCACCGCGCAGCAGCGCAAAGCCGCCCCATTGCCACCGGCGGGCCAGCGCACGGCGCTGTTTTCGCCACAGATCATTGTCCGGTTCCAGCGCCAGCGCTGCATCCAGCAGCGCCGCCGCCTGCCGGCGCTGCCCGGCCTCAAGCCGTTCATAGGCCTGACTGGCCAGCGCATAGGCCGGGCTTGCCGCCGTGCCGGGTGGCGGCACTGGCGGCGTGAGGGCAACAGCTGCGGGCGCGGCCGGAGCGACCGGCGCAGCCAGCGGCCGATCCGGCGTCAAGGCCGGCAGCATCGCGGCCTGGAACGGCACCGGCTGCCGGACCAGAAGCACCGGAACAACGGCCGGCACCTGCGGCACGGAAACTGCAGGCCGGTCCGGCGCCGCGACCGGCCCGGCCAGCGCCGCCATCACCGGCGCGCGCGGTGCCAGCACCAGCGCCAGCCGCTGCGTTTCGGCCTGCATCGCCGGCAGCCGCCACGCCAGCCACAGCAATGTGCCCAGCGCCAGCCCGGCCAGCGCGCGGAACGGCCGCCCGCCTGCCATCACGGTGCCTCCGGGAAGCGGTGGATGGTCTTGTCCCACAGCAGCGGCCGGCCCGACCGCAGTGACGACCAATAGCGGCCCAGCGCCCTGAGGGCAGCGGCAGCATTGATCAGATTGCCCACCAGTGCCCGCGGCGTTGCCATCAGGCCTTCCACCGGCCCGCGCAGCCGCCCGGTGAACCAGGCCCGGCACAGCAGCCGCCAGCACAGCAAGGTCCAGTTGAGCCACAGCAGCACCACGGTAAGGCGCTGCGCCACCGGCGGCAGCTGCGCCGCCTGCGGGCTGGCCAGCCGGATCAGCTGATCAATCGCCAGCAGCAGCACCAGCGCATAGGCCGCCAGTGTGACCAGTGCCACCAATGGCGCCTTGCGATCGCGCAGCAGCATCCAGCGCTGCACAAGGCCGCCCTGCCAGCCCAGCCGATCCCACCCGGCCAGCGCAATGCCGGTGAGCCAGCGGGTTTTCTGCCGCACGGCGGCATCCCAGCTGGCCGGAAAATGTTCGGCGGTGGCCACGGGTTCGCCGCCCTGCCAATCCCACAGCATCAGGGCCTTGCCGCCCAGCCGGTGGATAAGCTGGCCCAGTTCATAATCCTCGGTCAGGCTGAGCGCATCGAAGGGCGCGCCGCCGCGCAGCGCTGCAATCCGGCCCAGCATGGCACGATCGATGGCCACGCCCACGCCGGCCGCCGGCACCGCCGCCCCCAGCCACTGCCGCACCGGCAGTTCCTTGATATGCGCCTCGGCAAATTCATCGATATAATGGCCGGAAATGAACGGACTGGCGGTATCGGCGAGCGGCAGCACCGGCAGTTGCACCATTGCATAGCCATCACCTGCCAAACCGGGCAGATGGCGGGCAAAGCTGGCCAGTTCGGCGCGGTGCACCACGTCTTCGGCATCGTGCAGCACGATGGCGGCAAAGCGCCGGCCGGCGTGCCATTCGTGCGCCTCCACCGCGCGCCACAGCGTGTTCAGGCAATCGGCCTTGGTGGTGGGGCCGTGCGCCGCGCCGATCACCGGCTGGATGCGCGGATCGGCCAGCGCCGATACAGCGATGATGCCGGCCGGATCATTGGGATACAGGCCGACGAACACCCGGTAATCCGCCCACTGCTGCGTGGCGACAAGGCGCGACAGCATCGCGCCGATCACCGCCGATTCGTCCCACGCCGGGATCAGGATTGCGAACGATGCCGGCGGCGGGCTGCGCCGTTCGGGCGGCCGCCGGCGCGGCATGGCAATATAGAGAAAATCGATGGCCAGATCATCCAGGCCATTGATGGCCACCAGCAGCGATGCGATCAGCAGCGCTTCGGACAGGCCGACATGCCATACAGCCAAGAAATCAGCGCTGGTCAAATTTCACACCGCAACATGGATACTCAAGTGGATGCCCCGGCTACACCATGTTCCACCATACGGGGAGGGCCGTTTGCGGATCAATGTGGCGGGCCGGGGCATCCTCGGTCGGGCGGGCTGGCGCAGGGTCAGTTCGCCAGGTCCCCCTCCCCACCGATTCCGGTGTCTTCGCTCAGCATCAGCAACGGCATCTGCCAGGCCCTGCGCAGGCGCATCAGCGTGCCGGCATCAACAAAAATCTGCATCGCCGCCATGGCGTTGATGCCGGTGCCGTGCGGCATGCCCAGAGGCTCTGCATCCCAGCCGATGGAGAGCAGGCTGGGCAGCCACGGCAGGTGCGTGACCATCGTATATCGCGCCACGCCGTTTGCCAGCGCATGTTCGAACAGCGCGATCGACAATTGCCGCCGCACCTGCAGCGCTTCGCTGCGAGACAGGCCCGGCGCCGTCACCAGCCGGGTGATCTCCCATACATCAGGCCCAACCGGCACCCCATCGGCGCACAGATGCGGAAACACATCGCCCAGCAGATGCGGCCCGGTGCTGGGCAGCAGCCGCACCGATCCCAGATGCCGGCCAGTGCTGGCCTGATGCACGATCAGATACTGCGTATCCTCGCTGTCGAACTGGTCGATTTCGTGCAGACCATCTGGCGACTGCAGATCCCAGCCCAGCCTGTCCATCAGCACGGTCTTGCGATCCCGCAGCATCGCGCTGCGCAGGGCAGCCGCAGCGCTGTTGCCGCCCAGCGTGGCGAGCGCGCGCGCCGGCCCCGCCGCATCGGCCCACACGCCGGGAACGGCCTCTATATCGTGGCTGGAACCAGTTGACGCGGTACCGAACACGGCGGATCACTCCATCAAGAACAAATTGTCCTGCCGTGATGCCGCCTGTTGACGTGGCTCCGCCATATCCCTGAATAGGGGCAATGACTGGCAGCCTCGAAGAACAGTATCTTGATCTGGTTCAGCGCGTCTGGGCCACGGGCGCGGTGCGCGGCGACCGCACCGGCACCGGCACCCGCGCCCTGTTTGGTGAAATGCTGAAGTTCGATCTGTCAGACGGCTGCGTGCCGCTGCTCACCACCAAGCGCGTGTTCTGGAAATCGGCGGTGAAGGAACTGATCTGGTTCCTGAATGGCGAATCGAACATCCGCAGCCTCGTGGCGCAGGGCGTGCATATCTGGACGGACTGGCCGCTGGATGCCTATCGCAAGGCCAGCGGCGATCAGATCAGCCGCGATGATTTCGAAGCCCGTATCATCGCCGATGATGATTTCGCCGCGCGCTGGGGCGATCTGGGCCCGGTCTACGGCGTGCAGTGGCGGCGATGGCCGCGCTATGCCGAGGGCGCCGATGGCAGCATCCGCGCCGACACGCCGTTTGATCAGCTGACCGAACTGGTGCTTGGCCTGAAGACCAATCCGGCCAGCCGCCGCCATATCTTCACTGGCTGGAACGTGCCGGAACTCGCGCGCATGGCGCTGCCGCCCTGCCATATGACCTATCAATATTTCGTCGC
>DAITMD010000020.1:10488-14909 GCA_036835345.1 Sandarakinorhabdus sp.
TATCAACGCAGCTGCGATCTGGGGCTGGGCTTTCCGTTCAACATCTTCGAAGCCGCCTGCCTGATCCGCATGCTGGCGCAGCAGTGCGGATATGAACCGGGGATGCTCACCTGGATGGGTGCGGACTGCCATGTTTATGAGAATCACGAGCATCTGGTGGCCGAACAGCTCTCGCGCACGCCGCGCCCCTTCCCGCGCCTGTCGTTCGCGCGTCAGCCGGCCGATCTGTTCAGCTATGCACCGGAGGATTTCATCATCGAAGGCTATGATCCACATCCGCATATCGCGGCCCCGGTGGCAGTGTGAGCCTGGACATCACTCTTGTTGTCGCCCGCGCGAAGAACGGCGTCATCGGCAAGGATGGCGCCATGCCGTGGCACCTGCCCGCCGATCTGAAGCGCTTCAAGGCGATCACCGTGGGCAAGCCGGTCGTGATGGGCCGCAAAACCTTCGAGTCGATCGGCAAGCCCCTGCCCGGACGCCACAATATCGTGATGAGCCGGCAGGCCGGCTGGAAGGCGGACGGCGTGACCATCGTGCCCAATCTTGCGGAAGCGGTGGCTGCTGCGGGGCTCGATCCCCGCACCCGCGGTGATTTGATGATCATCGGCGGCGCGGAAATCTATGCGCTGGCCTTGCCTGTCGCCACCCGGATCGAAGTGACAGAGATAGACGCCGAACCGGAAGGTGACACGTTCATGCCGGCGTTTGATGCAGCGCACTGGCTGGAAATCGCCCGCACCGCCCACCCGCCGGAAGACGGCAAGCCCGGCTTTGCCTTTGTCACGCTGGAGCGCGCGCCATGATCCGCAGGCTGCTTTGGGTATTGGCCGCGCTGGTGGTGGTCGCCGCCATCGGCTTCTTCGCCTTCGCACCCGCCTATGTCGAGCGCAGCATGAACCAGACCACCGGCAAGGCCTGGCCGGTCAGCGCGCCGGCCAAGGCGCTGCACAAGCGGCTGACCATCATCGATCTGCACGCCGATACGCTGATGTGGCAGCGCGACATCCTCTCGGAATCCACCCAGGGCCATGTTGATCTGTCGCGGCTGGAAACCGGCAACGTGGCGCTGCAGATCTTCTCCAGCGTCACCAAGACCCCGCGCGGCCAGAATTATGACAGCAACAGCGGCGATACCGACAATATCACCCCACTGGTGATCGCGCAGATGCAGCCCACCATCACCTGGTTCAGCCTGGCCGAACGATCCTTGTGGCACGCCGAAAAGCTGCACGATGCCGTGCGCCGCGCCGATGGCCGGCTGCGCATCATCAAGACGCCGGACGATCTGGCCCGGCTGCTGGCCGACCGGGCGGGCGGGCGCAAGCTCACCGGCGCGCTGCTTTCCACCGAAGGCGGGCAGAATCTGGAGGGCGAACTGGCCAATGTGACGCGCCTTTACAACGCCGGTTTCCGCATGCTGGGCCTGGTGCACTTCTTCGACAATGATCTGGGCGGATCGATGCACGGGCAGCAAAAGGGCGGCCTGACCGATTTTGGCGCTGCCGTGGTGCAGGAAGCCGAACAGCGCGGCATGATCATTGATCTGGCCCACAGCAGCGCCGCCACCTTTGCCGATGTGCTGAAGATCGCGCGCCGCCCGGTGGTGGTGAGCCACGGCGGCGTGAAGGCCACCTGCAACACCCCGCGCAACCTGACCGACGATCAGCTGCGCGCGCTGGCCGCCAACGGCGGCATGATCGGCATCGGTTACTGGGATGCGGCCGTGTGCGCGCCCACGCCCGATGCCACGGCCAGAGCCATACTGCATGCGGTGAAGGTGGCCGGCATCGATCATGTCGGCCTGGGCAGCGATTATGATGGCGCCACCACGGTGGGCTTTGATGCGGCGCATATCGCTGCACTCACGCAGGCGCTCATCAGCGCGGGGATGAGCGAAGCCGATATCGCCAAGGTGATGGGCGGCAATGCAGCGCGGCTGCTTGCCGCCGGCCTTGCTCCCCAACCGGTTGCTGGTTAATCGCCGGCCATGGACGTGATCACCGGGGGCGCCGCCCTGCCTGCTTCCTTGCGCGGCGGCATCGTGGCGCTGGGCAATTTCGACGGGTTTCACAGCGGGCACCAGGCGGTGGTGGGCGCGGCGCGCGATTGGGCGCGGCGGCTGGGCCGGCCGGCGCTGGTCGCCAGCTTCGATCCGCACCCGGCCCGGCTGTTTCAGCCCTCCACGCCGCCCTTCTCGCTCTCCACCATTGCCCAGCGCGCCGGCTGGTGGGCGGATTTCGGCATGGACGGCGCAGTGGTGATGCCGTTCGATACGGCGCTGGCGGCGCTTTCGGCGCAGGCATTCGTCGATCAATGGCTGGTGATGCGCCTTGGCGTGGCCGGCGTGGTGACCGGCGGCGATTTCACCTTCGGCAAAGGTCGCAGCGGCGATGTGACCGAACTGTCGCGGCTGGGGCTGGCCAATGGTTTTGCCGCACAGGTGGTGGCACCGGTGCAGGATGGCGACGGCACGATCAGCTCCACCCGCATCCGCGCTGCCCTGCGCGAAGCGAAACCGGGCCATGCCGCCGCCATGCTCACCCGGCCGTTCACCATCACCGGCGTGGTGGACCATGGCGCCAAGCTGGGCCGCACCATCGGCTTTCCCACCGCCAACATGGTGCTGGGCGATTATGTGCGTCCGGCCTACGGTGTTTATGCGGTGCGGGTGCAGCTGCCCGACGGCACCCGCGTTGATGGCGTCGCCAATCTGGGCATCCGCCCGATGATCGAGCCTCGGCAGGAGCTGCTGGAAACCTGGCTGATCGATTGGGAGGGCGATCTTTATGGACAGACCATCGCGGTGGAGTTGATCGCCTACCTGCGCCCCGAAATGAAGCTGGCCGGGCTGGAAGCGCTGCAACGCCAGATTGCGACGGATGTGGTGGCAGCCAGGAAGGCGCTGAATTGATCCTCCCCTTTTTAGGGGAGGTGGCGCCAAAGGCGCTGAATTGATCCTCCCCTGCAAGGGGAGGTGACGCCGAAGGCGCTCAAATGATCCTCCCCTTTTAGGGGAGGTGGCGCCGAAGGCGACGGAGGGGTTGCGCCTTTGCCGGCACGCCCACTCCTCCACCGCCTGCGCCCCCCTGCAGGGCAGGATTTGTCAGGCGTGACAGCGCCGCGGCCATCGCCTAAAGCCAGCCCACCATGACCACGCCCGATTATCGCCCGACGGTGTTCCTGCCCAAGACCGACTTTCCGATGAAAGCCGGCCTGCCGGAGCGCGAGCCGCAGATTCTGGCGAAATGGCAGGCGGCAGACCTCTATGGTCAGCTGCGGCAGGCGCGCAACGGCAGGGAAAAGTTCATCTTTCACGATGGCCCGCCCTATGCCAACGGCGATATGCACATCGGCCACGCGCTGAACCATATCCTGAAGGATGCGGTGGTGCGCACCCAGACGCTGCTGGGCAAGGATGCACCCTATGTGCCCGGCTGGGATTGCCACGGCCTGCCCATCGAATGGAAGGTGGAAGAGGCCTACCGCGCGAAAAAGCAGAACAAGGACGAGGTGCCGCCAGCGCAGTTCCGCGCCGAATGCCGCGCCTATGCCCAGCATTGGGTGGATGTGCAGGCAGGGCAGTTGCAGCGGCTGGGCATCAACGCCGATTGGGCAAAACCCTATCTCACCATGGACTTCCAGGCGGAAGCCACCATCGTGTCGGAACTGCTGAAGTTCGCCGAAAACGGCCACCTCTATCGCGGGGCGAAGCCGGTGATGTGGAGCCCGGTGGAAAAGACCGCGCTGGCCGATGCCGAGGTGGAATATCAGGACATCACCTCGACGCAGATCGACGTGGCGTTTTACATTGCTGAAGCCCCGAATGCGCCTGAGCTCCGTCGCGTTCATGCTGTCGTTTGGACAACCACGCCTTGGACAATTCCGGTCAACCAAGCGATCGCATTCAACCCCGATATTGATTATGCCATCGTTCATGAGGGCGGCGTCGACGCAAGATATTTGGTCGCTTGGGACTTGGTCGATGAGTTTGAGCGCAGGACCGGAATTGTAGCTGGCGATATTCCAATCCGCATCAGGGGCGCACAGCTCATCGATGCAACTGCCAATCATCCCATGCACCGTCTCGGCGGCTTCTTCGCCAAGCCCCGCCCCCTCCTGCCCGGCGATTTCGTTACCACCGATCAGGGCACCGGCCTTGTCCATATGGCGCCCGATCATGGCGAGGATGATTTCGCACTGTGCAAGGCGCATGGGATCAACCCCGTCTTTGCCGTGGAGGCCGATGGCCGTTACCGCGCCGATTGGCTGTGGCTGGGCGGCGAGGCGAAGAACGTCATCAACCCCAGTCTCAACGCCCCCGATGGCCCGATCTGCAACGATCTGCGCGAAGCCGGCGCCCTGCTGAGCGCCGGGCCGTTCCAGCACAGCTATCCCCACTCGTGGCGCTCCAAGGCCAA
>DAITMD010000021.1:0-14854 GCA_036835345.1 Sandarakinorhabdus sp.
CCATGCGCCTGCTGCACCGGCTGGAGTGGCCGGTCTGGCCGTTTGATCCGCTGCCGGCGCGCGGTCCGGTGATACTGGAGATTTATGCTCAGGCCTTTGCCCGGCTGGCCGGCTTTCGCGGCAAGCTGCGCGATGCCGGCAGCCTGAACCTCGCGATTGCCCGCCACGGTAGCCGGCCGTTGCCGCCGTCGTTTCCGGCCAGCTTTCCCGATCATGTCGGCGACGCCATTGTAACGGCTGCCGGACTGCGGGCCATCGCGGACCAGCCACATTGGTGGCAGCCGCCGGCGCTTACATCGGGGATCGCCACCGTCGAAGGCTGGACATTCGGCGTCATCTAGGCCGGGCCACTGGCCGGTCGGTCATTGCAGGAATGAGAATGAGCGACAGTCCGTAATTTTGACTTGCTTGACGCATTATGGGGGTTTTGCGTTTTCCTGTTCGCCGGCAACGCCCTTCGGCAACATGCCCGGACAACAGCAGGATGACAGGCTTTGGCCGTGTAGGACAGGCCTTGCCTTCCCTGCATCTCGCAGCGGCGTTGGCATTCTCGTACCGATGCCATTAAGGAGGTGGCGATGAACCCCACCATGTCCCATCTGCTGCTGGTTGCCGTGGGCGGCGGGCTGGGCTCGGCGCTGCGCTATGGCGTTGGCCGCTGGGCCATTGCCATCATGGGGCCGGGCTTCCCATTCGGCACTTTCGCCGTCAACATCATCGGCGGGTTGCTGATGGGGATGCTGGCCGGCTGGCTGGCGCGGTTCGGGCCCGAAGCTGCCGCAGGCGGCGAGGATCTGCGGCTGCTGCTGGGCGTCGGCGTGCTGGGCGGCTTCACCACCTTTTCGGCGTTCAGCCTTGAAATCTACAACATGATCACCCGCACCGAGGTGGCGATGGCCGCGGCCTATGCCGTGTCGTCGGTGGCCGGCAGCGTGCTGGCCGTGCTGGCCGGCGTGTGGCTAATGCGGAGCCTGTTCTGATGCCAAATGCCACCATTTCCGAGGATGATGACGGCATCAGGCTGGACCGCTGGTTTCAGCGCCACACCAGGGACATTTCGTTCAACATCATCTCGCGCTGGTCAAAAACCGGGGCGGTGCGGCTGGACGGCAAGAAGGCCGGTCCGGGGGATCGCATCGCGGCGGGGCAGACTCTGGTGTGGCCCGAAAGCCTGCCGGTGGAGGCCGCCGCCCGCCCGGAGGTGAAGGAGCGCCCGCCGCTTTCGGCCGAACAGATTGAATATATGCGCGAATTGGTGATCCATCGCTGCACTGATGCCATCGTGATCAACAAGCCGCCGGGCCTTGCCACACAGGGCGGCACCGGCATTTCGACCAGCGTGGATGCCATGCTGGATGCCCTGCAGTATGATGCGCCCGCCCGCCCGCGGCTGGTGCACCGGCTGGACAAGGACACGTCGGGCGTGCTGCTGCTGGCCCGCAATGCCCGGTCGGCGGCGTTTTTCAGCAAGGAGTTTGCCGGGCGGGAGGCGGCCAAGACTTATTGGGCGCTCACCGTTGGCGTACCGAAGATCAGTGCCGGCACCATCACCGCGCCCATCGCCAAGCAACCGGGCAGCGGCGGCGAGAAGATGCATGTCGATACCGAAGCCGGGCTGAAGGCGCACACGCGATACCGGGTGATCGACAAGGCCGCCGATCGCGCCGCCTGGACGGCGTTCATGCCGCTGACCGGGCGCACGCACCAGATCCGCGTGCATGCCGCTGCCATCGGCCATCCCCTTGTGGGCGATGGCAAATATGGCGGCAAGGATGCCTTTCTCACGGGCGGGATCAGCCGCAAGCTGCACCTGCACAGCCGCCGGCTGCTGATTGCCCTGCCGGCGGGTGGCACGCTGGACGTAACGGCCGAGCTACCGGCGCATATGGCCGAAAGCTTCGCCATGCTGGGCTTTGATCTGCTGCTGGGTGAGGTGGACGACAGCCCGCCGCCACCGCCGCCGCCGAAGAAATCGCGCCGCCTTTCAAGTGCCACCAGCGGCAATCGCCGGGGCGAGCGGCGGGCGCGGGGCGGGCCGGGCCAACGGTAGGCCCGGCCAGCTACACCACTGGGAACTAACGAGATTTACCGGCGGCGCGCGTTCCGGCGCGGGCCGGTGGTGGTGACATTGCGTGTCACCTGGCCGCCCGCGCGGGCCACATCAACATTGCGGCTTGCGATGGTGCCATTGCTGCCGCTCACGGCGCGGCCCCGGTTATAGCCGGTTTCGGTGCGGGTGCGGCTGCCGCTGAGCGCGTATGTCCTGCCATTGCGGCGGGTGGCCGAGCCGGCTTCGGTGAAGCCGCTATCGGTGCGGGTGCGTTCATAGCTGCGGCTGGCGGTGCGGCCATCAAAGCCCATCCGGCTGGATTCGCTGGTGAATCCGGTATCGGTGCGGGTCCGGTCGGTGCTGCGCGTCATGGCGGCGCCGTCGCTCTTGCGGATCACATTGGTGTCGCGGCTGAAGCTGCCGTCGTCCCGCACGATGGTGGTGGTGCCCGATGCCCGGTCATTGTCGAAGCTGCGGGTTGCCGGCTGTGCCATCTGTGCAAAGGCCGGCCCGGCCATCAGCAGGGCGATGGCGCCGGCATGAGCGGTCTTGAGGAAAAGCATGTCGAATACTCCCACGATCATGACATGGGGCCGTTGATGCCGTCCCCAGCCTCTTGAACGCGGGGAATCGGCAATTTCCTTCGCATATTTCTCAACATATTGATTTTGCGTGTGTTTGGTGGCCGCGCGCTGGATCACGGTGACCGCATGCTGCGCCGCCGTTGCCGCTTGGCGGCGCCGGGTGACCGCCGGGTGGCAGTTGGTGCCCCGGCTCTAGAATCAAGAGGGCCGCGCCTCCGTTGGAAGCGCGGCCCGATTGGTTGGCCGCCGTCCGGCTGGCTTAGTCGTCGTTGCCGGTCAGGAAGCCGGGCAGCGGGGCGGCTTCGCCGTCTTCACTGCGCGGGCGGCGTTCGCCGCGATCGCCGCCGTCACGGCGCGGACCGCGATCATCCCGGCGCGGCCCACGATCATCCCGGCGCGGGCCGCGGTCGCCATCACGGCGCGGGCCGCGATCCGAACGCGGGCCGCGATCATCGCCGCCTTCCCGCGGTGGGCGCGTATCGGGCAGTTCTTCGCCGCTGGCCTGATCTACCAGACGCATCGACAGGCGGACCTTGCCGCGATCATCGACGCCCAGCACCTTCACCTTCACTTCCTGGCCTTCGGACAGCACGTCGCGCACGTTGGACACGCGCTCGTTCATGATTTCCGAAATGTGGACCAGGCCGTCACGGGCGCCCATGAAGTTCACGAACGCGCCGAAATCGGCCATGTTCACCACCTTGCCGGTGTAGATCTTGCCGACTTCCGGTTCAGCGACGATGCCGATGATCCAGTTGCGGGCGGCTTCGATCTGCTTGGGATCGCTGCTGCTGATCTTCACCGTGCCATCGTCGTCGATATCGACCTTGGCGCCGGTGGTGGCGACGATCTCGCGGATCACCTTGCCGCCGGTGCCGATGATGTCGCGGATCTTGTCCTTGGGCACGCTCATCGATTCGATGCGCGGCGCGTGGGCCGACATTTCCTCGCGGGTGCTGTCCAGCGCCTTGGCCATTTCGCCCAGAATGTGGGTGCGGCCGGCCTTGGCCTGATCCAGCGCGACACGCATGATCTCTTCGGTGATGCCGGCGATCTTGATGTCCATCTGCAAGGCGGTGACGCCTTCTGAGGTGCCGGCCACCTTGAAGTCCATGTCGCCCAGATGATCTTCGTCACCCAGAATATCGGACAGCACGGCAAAATCCTTGCCCTCAAGAATCAGGCCCATGGCGATGCCGGCCACCGGGCGCGCCAGCGGCACCCCGGCGTCCATCAGCGACAGCGAGGCGCCGCACACCGTGGCCATTGACGACGAGCCGTTTGACTCGGTGATGTCGGACAGCACGCGGATCGTGTAGGGGAATTCCTCCTTCGAGGGCAGCACGCCGTGCACGGCGCGCCAGGCCAGCTTGCCGTGGCCGACATCGCGGCGGCTCGGCATCCCGAAGCGGCCGACTTCACCCACCGAATAGGGGGGGAAGTTATAGTGCAGCATGAAGCGTTCATACTTCAGGCCGTCCAGCCCATCGATCATCTGTTCGGCATCGGCGGTGCCAAGCGTCGTGGTGACGATGGCCTGGGTTTCGCCGCGGGTGAACAGCGCCGAACCGTGCGTGCGCGGCAGCAGGCCCACCATGGCTTCGATCGGGCGGACCGTTTTGGTGTCACGCCCATCGATGCGGCTGCCGTTCTTCAGGATGGCGCCGCGCACGATTTCGCCTTCCAGCTTCTTGAACAGCTTGCCGGCCTTCTGCTGCGTGGCACTGTCGGCATCGGCGAACAGCGGCTTCATCTTGGCCTTGGCATCGGCCAGCGCCTGCTGACGATCGGATTTCCCGGTCAGCTTGTAGGCGGCGGTGATATCCTTGCCCACGGCTCCCCGGATCTGCGCCAGCATTTCGGTGTTGTCCGCAATGGCGAGGTCCCACGGATCCCTGGCGGCCTTTTCGGCCAGCGCGATGATCGCCTTGATCACCGGCTGAATGCCGCGGTGGGCAAACATCACGGCGCCCAGCATTTCGTCTTCCGAAAGCTCCTTGGCTTCGGATTCGACCATCATCACCGCATCATGGGTGCCGGCGACGACCAGATCGAGCCGGCCTTCCTTCAGCTGCGCCTTGGACGGGTTGAGCTGATATTCGCCATCGGCAAAGCCGACGCGCGCCGAAGCGATCGGCCCCATGAACGGCACGCCCGAAATGGTGAGCGCGGCCGAGGCGGCGATCATCGCCACCATATCGGCCTCGTTTTCGCCGTCATAGCTGAGCACCTGGCAGATCACGTTGATTTCGTTGTAGAAACCTTCCGGGAACAGCGGGCGCAGCGGGCGATCGATCAGGCGACTGGTGAGCGTTTCATGCTCGGTGGCGCCGCGTTCGCGCTTGAAAAAGCCGCCGGGGATGCGGCCGGCAGCGGAATATTTTTCCTGATAGTGGACGGTGAGGGGGAAGAAATCCTGGCCCTCTTTCACACTCTTGGCGGCGGTGACGGCGCACAGCACCACGGTTTCGCCATAGGTCGCCAGCACGGCGCCATCGGCCTGACGGGCAATGCGCCCGGTTTCCAGGGTCAGCTTGGCGCCGCCCCAGTTGATTTCTTCTTTGTGAATGGTGAACATTGTCTTCTTTCCTGAACGGGCAGGCCCTATTGCCAGCCGCTCCTTCGCGTTTGCCGCTCATCATGGCGGCGGCTGCGCCGGCTGCGCTCATTCGCAGCGGGCAGATAACGAGTGATTTCAAGTGAAATGGGACATTTCACGACTCGGAAATCACGTCAAATAAACGAACGGCCCCGCGTGTGGGGGCCGTCCGGGTTGCAGATGGGCTTACTTGCGCAGGCCCAGCTTGGCGATCAGCGCGGTGTAACGCGCCTCATCCTTGCGCTTCAGATAATCCAGCAGCGAGCGCCGGTTGTTCACCAGAACAAGCAGGCCGCGGCGGCTGTGGTTATCCTTGGCATGGGTTTTGAAATGTTCGGTCAGGTTGGCAATGCGCTCGGTCAGGATGGCCACCTGGACTTCCGGGGAACCGGTGTCGCCGGCACTGCGGGCATTGCTGCTGATGATTTCGGCCTTTTTTTCGGTTGTCACCGACATCGTGTCACTCCTTGAGAAGGTTGAACCCGCGCAGCACCTTCACCTCGCCCTGATGGGCCTCGACAAGCGCCACGGGAACAGAGCCGAGGGCTGCGAGATGGGTGCCGTTGCTGGCTGGATGCCCGAGAAGCCTGCGCCCCTGCTGGAGCGCCGCCGCTTCATCTGGCGTGAGAGCGAGAGCCGGGATGTCGTCCAGCCCTGCCATCAGTGGCAGTAGAGCCTGTTCAAGGCCGCGCACCTGCACCAGTTCGGCCAGTTTGTCCAGCGATATCGCCTGAAGAAGGCCGAACGGCCCGGACTGCGTGCGGCGCAGCATCGTCACATGGCCGACAGTGCCGAGCGCGTGGGCGATATCGCGCGCCAGGCTGCGGATATAGGTGCCCTTCGACACTGTGGCGGCGAAGGTGGCGCTTTCGGGCGTGACGGCGGTGAGGGTGAGGCTGTGAATGGTGAGCTGCCGCGCGGCGAGTGCCACCGTTTCCCCGGCGCGGGCGCGGGCATAGGCGCGCTGGCCGTCCACCTTCAGCGCCGAATATTGCGGCGGAATTTGCGTGATCGCGCCGGTGAAGCGCGGCAGGATGGCGGCGATGGCAGCCTCGGTGGGGCGCACGTCGCTGCTGGCGGTGATCTCGCCTTCGGCATCCAGCGTGCTGGTTTCCGTGCCGAACTGAACCGTGAAATCATAGGCCTTTGCAGCATCCAGCATTCGCCCGGCCAGTTTGGTGGCCTCCCCCAGCGCGATCGGCAGCACGCCGGTGGCCAGCGGATCCAGCGTGCCGCCATGGCCGATGCGGGGCAGGGGCAGGCCGGCCGTGCGCAGGAGGCGCTTTACCGCCGCCACGCCCTGCGCACTGGTCAGGCCGATGGGCTTGTCGAGAATGAGCCAGCCGTGCAGCGCGGCGTCAATCCTCGTCATCAACCGTGTCGGCCAGGCTTTTCCACGGGCGGGCGGTGCCGGCCGGCGGCAGGTCGCGGGCGATTTCGGGGCGCTTCAGCACGGCATCGATGCGCGCGCCGGCATCAAAGCTCTCGTCGCGGCGGAAGCTGAGATCGGGCGTGTATTTGGTTGCCAGCCGCTTTGCCACTTCGCCGCGCAGCCAGCCCTTGTTGGCGGCAAGCGCCTTCACCACCGCTGCATCATCGCCGTTCGATGCCTTCACGAACACCGTGGCGTGCCTGAGATCGGGCGTTACCCGCACTTCCGATACCGAAATGATGATGCCGCCGATCGCCGGCTCACGCAGATCGCCGCGCGCGATGATGTCGGCCAGCGCATGGCGCACCTGTTCGCCGATGCGCTGCAGGCGGATCGGGCGGCCTTGCGGGTCGGTGGCGGAGGGCGTGCGGGGCATAGTTTCACTTCATCTCGCAAGGCGTCGCGGCAAAGCCGCGCCGTGACGTCGAACGGGTTCGGCAGGCCTTTTGCCTGCCGCCCCGCCGGCCGGCTTTGCGCGAGTCCGCGCATTTGGCTGCGCCAACTGCGCTGGCCGCGCTACAGCGTTCTTTCCTTCATCTCGACTTCATAGGTCTCGATGATGTCACCGGCCTTCACATCCGACGAATCCGCCAGCGTGATGCCGCATTCCAGGCCAACCTTCACTTCCGGCACATCATCCTTGAAGCGGCGCAGTGAGGCGATGGAGCCGGTGTAGATGATCACGTCGTCACGCATGACACGGGCACGCAGTGCCTTGCGGATATAGCCTTCGGTGACGCGCAGACCGGCCGCCTTGCCGATCTTGCCGGCCTGGAACACGTCCAGCACCAGCGCGCGGCCCACCACGGTTTCAAAGGCTTCGGGGCCAAGCTGCCCGGCCATCGCGGCCTTCACTTCGTCGATCAGATCATAGATGACGTCGTAATATTTCAGCGCCACCTCGCCCTGCTGGGCGATTTCGCGGGCCTTGGCATTGGCGCGCACATTGAAACCGATCACCGGTGCGCCGCTGGCTCTGGCCAGGGTCACGTCGCTTTCGGTGATGCCGCCGGTCGCCGCCAGCAGCACCTTGGCGCGGATCTGATCGCTGCCGATCTTGTTCACCGCGCCGGCAATGGCTTCGGCAGAGCCCTGCGTGTCGGCCTTGATGACCAGCGGGAACTCCTGCACCTTCTTGGCGCGCAGCACGGAGAACATGTCTTCCAGATTGGCCGGGCCGTTGCCGGCAGTGCGCTTGGCCGTGGCCAGCCCGGCGCGATATTCCGCCACTTCGCGGGCGCGGGCCTCGTTTTCCACCACGGTCACCGGATCGCCGGCCTGCGGCACGCCATTGAGGCCCAGCACTTCAACGGCGCTGGACGGCCCGGCTTCCTTCACCACGGCGCCCTTGTCGTCGGTCAAGGCGCGCACGCGGCCCCATTCCTGGCCCATCACGAAGATGTCGCCGCGCTTCAGCGTGCCGCGCCGCACCAGCACGGTGGCCAGCGGGCCCTTGCCCTTGTCCAGCCGCGCTTCGATCACCGTGCCTTCGGCGGCACGATCGGGATTGGCGCGCAGTTCGGCCACTTCGGCCTGCAGCAGGATTTTTTCCAGCAGTTCATCCAGCCCGGTTTTCTGCAGGGCGGAGATTTCCACGCTCATCACGTCGCCGCCCATTTCTTCCACCTGCACATCCTGTTGCAACAGGGCGGTGCGAATGCGGCTGGCGTCGGCACCGGCCTTGTCCATCTTGTTGATGGCCACGATCATCGGCACGCCGGCTGCCTTGGTGTGCTGAATGGCCTCGATGGTCTGGGGCATGATCCCGTCGTCCCACGCCACCACCAGCACCACGATATCGGTGATGCTGGCCCCGCGCGAACGCATGGCGGTGAACGCCTCGTGGCCCGGCGTATCGAGGAAGGTGATCCGCTGCTTGTCTTTCGTGACCACCTGATAGGCGCCGATCTGCTGGGTGATGCCGCCGGCTTCGCCCTTGACCACGTTGGAACCGCGCAGCGCGTCCAGCAGGCTGGTCTTGCCGTGATCAACATGGCCCATGATGGTGACCACCGGCGGGCGGGCCACCAGATCCTTTTCGATATCGGCATCGCCCACCATGCCTTTTTCGACATCGCTTTCCGACACGCGGATGATGTTGTGGCCAAATTCGCCCAGCACCAGTTCGGCGGTGTCCTGATCGATTTCCTCGGCAGCGGCGGCCGGCACGCCCAGCCGGGCCAGCAGGCGCACCACATTGTTGGTGCGTTCCGCCATGCGGCCCGCCAGTTCCTGCACGGTGATCGTGTCGGGCACGGTCACGTCGCGCACCTGCTTGGGCTGGCTGCCCAGCCGGCCGCGTTCCTTTTCGCGGGCGCGGCGCAGCGCCGCCAGGCTGCGGGTGCGGGTGTTGCCTTCATCATCCAGCAGGCGGGTAACGGTCAGCTTGCCGGCCTTGCGGCGATCCTCGCCCAGCTTGGGGCGCGACGGCTTGGGCGTTTCCACCTTGCGGCCGGGGATCACGCGCACGCGCATCGATCCGTCATCATCCTCCATCGCATCGGGCGGGATGATCAGGCCATCGGCATCGGTGGTTGCCGGGCGCGGATCGGGCCGGGTGAGCAGTTCCTCCTCGCGGTGGCGCTTTTCCTCGATGCGGCGGCGCTCTTCCTCTTCGCGCAGCGCGCGCTCCTGCTCTTCGCGGATGCGGACTTCCTCGGCCAGACGCAGCCGCTCCTCTTCAGCCTGGCGCTGATAGAGGGCGGCCATTTCGGCTGGCGACATGCGCGGCTTGCCGGCAGCAGCTGCTGGCGCAGGCGTGGCGGAACCGGTGCCGGGGCGCGAGCTTGCCGCCGCCGAACGCACCGGCGGCGCTGCCGGGCGGGCCGGCGCAGCGGGCGTGGTGGCCGGTGCTTCGGGTGCAGCCGCTTCCGGTGCCCTGGCTTCGGGCTTTGCCGGCGCCGGCGGGCGCTCCACCGGGCGGAACATCACCGGCGGCGGCATCTGCGGACGCGGCGCGGCCGGTTCCGCCGGAGCAGACGCTGTTGCAGCGGGCGGGGCGGCCGCAGGGGCGGCAGGGGCGGGAGCCGGTGCTGCCCTGGCGGCGGGAGCCGGTGCCGGCGCGGGGGCCGGTGCGGGCGCCGGTGCCGGTGCCGGTGCAGATTCTGGCGCAGCCGGGGCATCGCCGGGGCGGTGCAGCACGCGCGCACGCTTCACTTCCACCACCACCTGTTTGGAGCGGCCGTGGCTGAAGGTCTGTTTGACCTTGCCCACTTCCACCGACTTGTTCAGGCCGAGGGGTGGACGCATGCCAAGCTTGGGTTTGTTGTCATCACTCATATCGCGCGCCTAATGCCTCTCGCGGGCCGTTGCCGCAACCTTTGTTGCGGTTTCGCCCTTGGATAAAATCGTCTCGTCGGCCGGATCGCCGGCCGCAAATCCTGTCAATCGCAGCAGATCGGCCTGCACCCGCGCTGCCGCGCCGGGCTCTGTCACGCCGATATGCACCGGGTTGTCGCGGCCCAGCGCCGCCGACAGCGCCTGCCGGTTCAGCGGCAGGCGGTGATGGGGAATGGCAAAGCCGGCGCTTTCGCTCACCGCCCGCGCCATGCCGTCCATGCGCTCGGCCCCATCGGGCCGGGCGTCGGCGGCGTGCAGCAACAGGCGAATCTTGCCCTTGCCCAGCTGTTCGCGCACCCGGTCTGATCCGAATATAAGGTTGCCGGCGCGGTTTTCGAGCCCCAGCCGGCCGATCAGCCGTTGCAGCAGACCCGATTCGATGCGCAGGCCCAGATCGTCGGGCAGGGTGAACGCCTGGGTCTTGAGCGCCCGGGACAGCGCACCCTTCAACCGGCCGCGGCCGGCCACCGTATCGAACAGGGCGCGGTCCGCGCTGATCCAGCCGCCGCGCCCCGGCAGCTTGCCGCCCAGATCGGGCAACACCACGCCATCCGGGGACAGTGCCAGCCGGATCAGCCCGGCGCGCGGGCTGGCCTCGCCGGTCAACAGACAGCGGCGTTCGGAACGCTTTGCAGCAGCCGGCGGTTCCGGCGTCAGGCGATCATTGTGCTCCATCCGCCGACGCGTCCTCCCCGGAGGCTGGCTCATCGGCAAACCAGTGCGCGCGGGCGGCCATGATGATGCGGTTGCCATCATCTTCCGACACGCCGAATTCCTTCAGCATGCCCGACCGGCCCACCAGTTCATCGGTGGCCAGATCGCCCAGATCGTCCAGCGTCTTGATGCCCTTCTTGCCCAGCACCACCAGCATGGCTTCGGTGAGGCCGTCGATGGCGGCCAGGTCATCGGAAACGCCCAGGCCCTGCCGCTCGGCGCGGGCGGCGGCTTCGCGGCGCTCCAGCGCTTCGATGGCGCGGTTCTGCAGCTCGGTGCCCAGATCCTCGTCAAAGCCTTCGATGCCGGCGATTTCGGCAAGATCGACATAGGCGACTTCTTCCAGCTCCGAAAAACCTTCGGCGACCAGCAGCTGTGCCAGCGTCTCATCCACGTCGAGCTCGGTCTGGAACAGTTCGGACTTCTCGACGAATTCCTTCTGCCGGCGCTCGCTTTCATCGGCTTCGGTCATGATGTCGATCTGCTTGCCGGTCAGCGCGCTGGCCAGCCGCACATTCTGGCCGCGGCGACCGATGGCCAGCGAAAGCTGATCGTCCGGCACCACCACGTCGATGCGGCCGTCTTCCTCGTCCAGCACCACCTTGGCGACTTCGGCCGGTTGCAGCGCGTTGACCACGAAGGTGGCGGTATCGGGCGACCACGGGATGATGTCGATCTTTTCGCCCTGCAGTTCCTGCACGACGGCCTGCACGCGGCTGCCCTTCATGCCCACGCAGGCGCCGACGGGATCGATGCTGCTGTCGTTGCTGATCACGCCGATCTTGGCGCGGCTGCCCGGATCGCGGGCGACGGCCTTGATCTCGATGATGCCGTCATAGATTTCCGGCACTTCCTGCGCGAACAGTTTCTTCATGTAATCGCCGTGGGCGCGGGACAGGAAAATCTGCGGGCCGCGCACTTCGCGGCGCACCGACAGGATCAGGCTGCGCACCCGGTCACCGGGCTTCAAGACTTCGCGCGGGATCTGCTGATCGCGGCGGATCACGCCTTCGGCTTTGCCCAGATCAACCACGACGTGGCCAAACTCGGCGCGTTTCACCAGCCCGGTGATGATCTCGCCCTGACGGTCCTTGAACTCTTCGAACTGGCGCTCGCGTTCGGCATCGCGCACCTTCTGCACGATCACCTGCTTGGCGCCCTGCGCGGCGATGCGGCCAAATTCGACCGGGGGCAGCGGATCGACCACGAAGCCGCCGATTTCAGCCTCCGGGTCTTTCTTCTTCGCGTCCTTCAGGCCGATCTGCTTGAAGAAATCTTCCGGTTCTTCAACCACTTCCAGAACGCGCCACAGCCGGGTTTCGCCGCTCTTGGGATCGATCTTGGCGCGGATGTCGTTTTCGGCGCCATAGCGGGCGCGGGCGGCACGCTGAATGGCGTCTTCCATCGCTTCGATCACGATTTCGCGGTCGATGGACTTTTCGCGCGCGACGGCATCGGCAATGGCCAGCAGTTCGGCGCGGTTGGCAGTGAGGGCGGTGGCCATTGGTCAATCCTCCGGAGGCAGATGTTCGGGGGTTTCATTGTCGTTGTCGGCACCAGCACCGGCTTCGATGATCTCATCGGCGCCGCTGGCATCCAGCGGGCGGGTGGCGGCGATCAGGCGGCTCGTCAGCACCAGCTTGGCGCTGCTGATGCTGGCCAGCGGCAGACGCAGGCGCTGGCCATCCTTGCCGGTCACCATCACCTCGCTGCCATCCAGCCCGTCGATATCGCCGTGCACGCGCACCCGGCCGTCCACCTTGGGTTCCAGCTTGATGCGCACTTCATGGCCGGCCCATGCCGCCCAGTCGGCAGCGCGGGTGAGCGGCCGGTCGATGCCCGGCGAGGAGACTTCGAGCGCATATTCCGATGCGATGGGATCGGCTTCCTCCAGCGGCAGATCAAGCGCTCGCGACAGGGCGGCGCACTGATCAAGCGTCAATTGCCCGGTGGCCGGATCTTCCGCCATCACCTGCAGGGTCAGGCTGCCGGGCTGGCCCGACAACTGGATGCGCACCAGATCAAGGCCCATTGCCGCCACAACGGGGGCGATGACGGCATCCAGGCGGGCATCAAGATCGGTCGCGGCCAAAAAAACAGTCCAGGTTGAGCCAAGCGGTTTCGGCGCCGCGGGGCGGGGGCCTCGCAGCCTGCAAACCATCGGCGATGCAGGAAGTGAGCGCGCTATACGCCGGTTGCGGGGCGGGAGCAAGTGGCGGAACACGAGATGGCGCGCACGGTCGCAGGCCTTAACAAGACCGCATCGCTCGCCTATAGGCAGCGGGGCGTCACAAATTTCACGGGGCATTTCATCATGGCAAATATTCTTGGCAACCTGCGGCTGTCCGTCCTGATCGGCCTCGCGCTGATGATCATGGCGATGTTCGCCCTGCACGGCAGCATCATCACCAGCGATGCCAGCGTGTGGTCGATGGGCTTTCTGCGGGCCGTGCACGTGTGGGCCGGCATCCTGTGGATCGGCCTGCTCTATTATTTCAACTTCGTGCAGATCCCCACCATGCCGGCGGTGCCGGCCGAACTGAAGCCGGGCGTGACCAAATATATCGCGCCCAAGGCGCTGCTGTTCTTCCGCCACGGCGCGCTGCTCACGCTGATCGCCGGCATCGGGCTGGCCGGCGGCTATCTGGTGCAGGCGCTCACCTTCACCGAAGGCTACCGCGTGATCGGGCTGGGCATGTGGCTGGGCATCATCATGGCGTTCAACGTGTGGTTCCTGATCTGGCCGAACCAGAAGATTGCGCTGGGCATCGTTGATGGCGATGCCGATGCCAAGGCGAAGGCGGCCAAGACCGCGATGATCTTTTCGCGGATCAACACCATCCTGTCGTTCCCCATGCTGTATTGCATGGTGGGCCACGCCCATATCGCTGCGGTCTGATACGGCCGGCTGATACTCGCTGCCCGCTGGCTCATACCTTGCGGGCAGTGCCGCCAAAGCCGGTGGCGGGCGCGCAATCGGGGAATTCCGCATAATTGGCCTTGCGGCCATTGCGGCTTATCCAGACGCGCAGGCTGGCCAGTTCCGGGCAGGGGCGATAGCGCCAGCGAAATTCCCAGCCGTCGGCCCATTGCCGGCCCTCGCGCGCCTGGAACAGCCCGCGCGGCTGGCCTTACTGCTGGCGATATTCCCCCGCCAGCCGGTCGGCCAGTGCGGCGGCGGCTTCGGGTTCGATGGGCGGATCATAGAAGTGCAGCGCTGCAAAGCCGCCGGCCGCGAAGGCGATGAGGAGAAGCAGGGTGCGGCGGCGGGTCATTGATCTGCTTGTGCAACAGGCCCGCCAAGGTTGCAAAGGGGCATAAGATGCAGCCGAACGGCGTTGACAGGCGGGGGGCCATCCAGTACCTGCCCGCCTTCGCTTGGGCCAGGATCGTGTGATTCTGGTGGCAAGTCCTGTTTTGAAACCATTTACTCAAGGTTTGAACCATGTTCGCAGTGGTGCGCACCGGCGGCAAGCAATACCGGGTCGCTGGCGGTGACAAGATCATCGTCGAAAAGATTGATGGCGAGCCGGGCACGGCCGTGACGCTGGAAACCCTGATGACCGGCGAAGGCGCCGATGTCACCATGGGCGGCAGCGTGTCGGCGGAAATCGTCGCGCAGACGAAGGGTGACAAGGTCATCATCTTCAAGAAGAAGCGCCGCCACAATTATCGCCGCAAGAACGGCCATCGTCAGAACCTGACGGTGCTCAAGATCAACTCGGTCGCGTAAGGGATAACGCACCATGGCACATAAGAAGGCAGGCGGCTCGTCCAAGAACGGTCGCGATTCGGAAAGCAAGCGCCTTGGCGTGAAGCGCTTTGGCGGCCAGGCGGTGAACGCCGGCACCATCATCATCCGCCAGCGCGGCACCCCGACCCATGCGGGCCGGAACGTGGGCGTGGGCAAGGATCACACCCTGTATGCGCTGGCCACCGGCACCGTGGAATTCCACACCGGCAAGCTGGGCCGCAAATATGTGTCGGTGAATCCGGTGGCGGAACCGCTGGCGGCTGAATAAGCCCGGCATCCCGCTGATAGTTTGAGAAGGGGAGCTGGGCGACCGGCTCCCCTTTTTGTTTGGGCGCTTTTGCAATGCAGTTTCTCGATCAGGCCAAGATCTATATCGCGTCCG
>DAITMD010000022.1:0-14795 GCA_036835345.1 Sandarakinorhabdus sp.
TCGTGGGCAACACCGAACTCAACGTGGGCGGCACCCCCGGCGTCCCGCTGGAGTTTGATCTGGGCGGCGTGCTGACCAGCCCGACCACCCCGTTCGTGTTCGATGCCTTTACACCCGAAACCGGCGGCGGTGCCATGGCACTGTCCATCGATCATGGCAGCGGCACCACGCAGCAGGCTGGCCCGTTCAGCCTGGCGCTGATCGAACAGGATGGTCTGGCCTCGGGCCAGCTGGAAAGCGTGTCGGTTGATACCGATGGCCTGCTGCGCGCCAGTTTTTCCAACGGGGAAGTGCAGGTGCTGGGCAAGATCGCCCTGGCCACCTTCTCCAATCAGCAGGGCCTGAAACAGACCGGCGATGCCAGCTGGGTGGTGACCCCGCAGTCGGGCGAACCGATCATGGGCGAAGGCGGCCGCAACGGCATCGGCACGATCCTGTCAGGCAATCTTGAACGGTCCAACGTCGATCTGACCACCGAACTGGTCAATCTGATCGCCGCGCAGCGCAATTTCCAGGCCAGCGCCAAGGCCATCGAGACCGACAACCAGTTGATGCAGACCATCATCAACCTGCGCAACTGATGACTGAACCGCCATGGACCGCCTGATCTACACCACCTTGACCGCCCTCACCGCCCGCGCGCGGGAACAGCAGGTCACGGCCAACAATCTGGCCAACGCCAACGTGCCGGGCTTCCGGCGCGAACTGGTGGTCCAGGAAGGCCGCTATCTGGACGGCGCCCATCACCGCGCCCGCGCCCAATCCGGCGCGCCCAGCCTGTCCACGCCAGCCGAATCCGGCAAACTGCAGGCAACTGGACGCGGGCTGGATATCGCGCTGGCCGGCGATGCCTGGCTGGCGGTGCAGGGCCCGGTGATCGGCGGACAGGTGCGCGAAGCCTATACACGGCGCGGCGACATGACCGTCGGGCAGAACGGGCTTGTTACCACCGGCGATGGCCGGGTGGTGCTGAACGCAACCGGTGCGCCAATGTCCGCCCCGCCCGGCGCGGCGATCAGCATCGGCGATGATGGTACGATGACAGCCACCCTGCCCGACGGGCCAGTGGTGCTGGGCAAGCTGAAACTGGTGAATGGCAGCACGCTGAGTCCGCGCGACAAGGCCGCCGACGGCCTGTTCCTGCCCGAAGTGCCTCTGCCTGCTGATCCCGCCGCCCGGTTGACAGCCGGCATGCTGGAAACCGCCAACGTCAGCAGCGCACAGGCGCTGGTGGAACTGGTGGAGGAACAGCGCGGCTTTGAAATCAACGCCCGGCTGCTGCGCCTGGCGCAGGACATGGATGAACAGGGCGCCCGCCTGCTGCGCCTGAACAATTGAGGAGACGGCCATGACCACCGCCCTGCAGATCGCCCGTTCCGGCCTTGATGCGCTGGACCAGCGCATGAAGACCATCTCCAACAATCTCGCCAACGTGGCGACTACCGGCTTCAAGCGCGACCGCGCCGGCTTTGCCACGCTGATGTATCAGGATGACCGCAGCCCCGGCGCGGCCAGCGGGGCAGACACGCAATATGCGACCGGGCTGGGCACCGGCACCGGCGTGCGCATCGTCGGCACCGAACGCATCCACCAGCAGGGCACCATGATCCAGACCGACAATGCGCTGGATCTGGCCATCGATGGCGCCGGCTTTTTCGCTGTGCAGATGCCCGATGGCACGCCCGGCTTCACCCGCGATGGCGGGTTCAAACTGTCGGCCACTGGCGAAATCGTCACCGCGTCCGGCCTGCGCCTCGCGCAGCCGCTGGTCATCCCCGATGGCGCAACCCAGGTGGTAGTGGCGCCCGATGGCACGGTTACTGCCATGGTCGCCGGCCAGGCCGCGCCGGTGGAGGTGGGGCAGTTGCAATTGTCGCGCTTCCTCAATCCGGCCGGGCTGATGCCGGTGGGGGACAATCTCTACCGCGAAACCGCCGGATCCGGCCCGGCCACCATCGGCGTGGCGGGACAGGCCGGCATGGGGCAGCTCAGGCAGGGCATGCTGGAGGGATCGAACGTGTCGACCGTTCAGGAACTGGTCGACATGATCGAGACGCAGCGCGCCTATGAAATCAACGCCAAGGTGATCAACGCGGCCGACGAGATGAGCCGCTACGTGGTGCAGAATGTTTAAGGCTGCGCTTGTGCTACTGCTGCTGGCGGGCCCGGCCCACGCCGCCCGGCTGCGCCCGATCCCGCCGGCCGCCCCGGCCCTGCCGGCCCCCCTGCCCGTCACCGGCAGCCTGTTCAACGCGCAGAACTTCAGCGGTCTGGTCACCGATCGCCGCGCGCGCCGGGTGGGCGATCTCATCACCATTCGCCTAGTGGAGCGCACCCGCGCCAGCAAATCCGCCAGCGCCGACAGCGGCCGCGACAGCGACAACCGCTTTGGCCTGCCGCAGATTTTCCCGCTCACCCGCATTCCGTCCACAGCCTTGCAGGGCGGCGCGGCGCAGAGCTTCACCGGCAGCGGCAGTGCCGAGCAGAACAACGAACTGTTCGGCGAGCTGACCGTCACCGTGGCCGAGGTGCTGCCCGGCGGTGTGCTGCGCGTGGCCGGCGAAAAGCGCCTGATCCTCAACCGCGGCGAGGAGCATCTGCAACTGACCGGGCTGGTGCGCGTCGATGATCTGGGCTTTGACAACAGCGTGGCCTCCACCCGCGTCGCCGATGCGCGCATCCGCTTTGGCGGCACCGGCCAGGTGGCGGACAACAGCCGGCAGGGCTGGCTGGCGCGCTTCTTTGCGAAGATTTCGCCGCTATGAAGTGGCTGCTTGCCCTCGCCCTGCTGCTGGCCGCGCCGGTTCAGGCCGAACGGGTGAAGGATATCGCCCGCTTTGCCGGCGTGCGCGCCAACCAGCTGACCGGCTATGGCATCGTGGTCGGGCTGACCGGCACCGGCGATCAGAATTTGGAATTCACCATCCAGTCGCTGAAATCCGCCACGGCGCGGCTGGGTGTGCTGCTGCCGCCCGGCATCAATCCGCAGCTTCGCAACGCTGCCGCCGTGATGGTGACCGCCGAGCTGCCGGCGTTCAGCAAACCCGGCCAGCGGCTTGACGTGACGGTGGCGGCGCTGGGCCAGGCCAAAAGCTTGCGCGGCGGCACGCTGCTGCTGACCGCGATGCAGGGCGTGGACGGCGAGATTTACGCACTTGCGCAAGGATCATTGGCGGTGGGCGGCTTTGGTGCCGATGGCCGCGACGGCAGCCGCATCGTGGTCGGCACACCGTCCAGCGGCCGCGTGCCGGCCGGGGCCATTGTCGAACGCGCCGTCGCTTCGCCGTTCGCCAGCGCCGGGCCCTTGCTGCTCGATCTGAACGAGCCGGACTTTTCCGCCGCCCGCAGCGTGGCCGATGCCATCAACGCCGCAATCGGCGGGCAAGGCGCCGCCGCCGAAGACGGCATCCGCATCCGCATCACCGCGCCCGATGAGCCCGCGCGCCGCATCGCACTGGCGGCGCGGATCGAGGCGCTGGACGTGGTGCTGGCCGCGCCGCCGGCCCGCGTCATCGTCAATGCCCGCACCGGCACCGTGGTGATTTCCGGAGAAGTGCGCATCCTGCCCGCTGCCGTGGCGCACGGGAACCTGACCGTGCGCGTCACTGAAAACCAGCAGGCCAGCCAGCCCGCGCCCTTCTCACGCGGGCAGACGGTCATCACCCAGCAATCCGACGTAGAGGCCGCCGAAGCCCAGACCCGCATGAACCTGTTCGCACCCGGCGCGCGGCTGGGCGATATCGTGGATGCGGTGAACGCGCTGGGTGCAGCGCCGGGCGATCTGGTGGCAATCCTGGAAGCGCTGAAAGCCGCTGGCGCGCTGCGCGCCGA
Source organism: Sandarakinorhabdus sp. (assembly GCA_036835345.1). Classification (GTDB taxonomy): domain Bacteria; phylum Pseudomonadota; class Alphaproteobacteria; order Sphingomonadales; family Sphingomonadaceae; genus Sandarakinorhabdus. The sequence continues at coordinate 3,832 of DAITMD010000022.1, forward strand.
ACTGGTGGTGATCTGATGCAGATTGCCCCGCCAACTGCGCAGAGCCTGCGCCCGCCAGGCAAGGCCGAACCGGCCGCCGCCGCGCAGGCGGCCACCGATTTCGAGGCGCTGCTCGTCACCCGCCTGCTCAAGACGGCGCGCTCGGCGAAACTGGGCGATGATCTGATGGGTGGCAGCGATCAGATCAGGGACATGATCGACGAACAGCGCGGCCGCCTGATTGCGCGCGCCGCGCCGCTGGGCCTGGCGCAGCTGATCGCACGGGAGACGGCGAAATGATGGACCTGCTGTCAATCGGCCGCACCGGCGTGCTGTCGTTTCAAAAGGCGCTGAACGCCACTGGCGACAATGTCGCCAACGCCGATACGCCGGGCTATGTGCGCCGCAAGGTGACGCTGGCCACCAATCCGCCGGGGCGCGGCGGGCCGCTGGAGCGCGGGCCGATTGCCGGGGCCGGGGTGCGGGTGGAAAGCCTGACCCGGCAATATGATGGCCTGAAAGCCGATGCGGCGCGTGTGGCCGGCGGCGACCAGTCACGCTATGCGGCGCGGCTGGACTGGCTCACCCGGCTGGAATCGCTGGCCACCACCGCCGATGTCGCGGGCCGGGTGGGCGCGTTCTTCGATAGCGCCACTGCGCTTGCCGCCGCCCCCACACAGCCAGCCGCGCGCGTCGCCTTTCTGGATGCTGCCGAGGATGCCGCCGCCGCCTTTGCAGGGCATGGCCGCGATCTGGAGGCGCTGGCCGGCAATGTGCAGGCCGAAGCCGGCATTTCAGTGCGCCGCGTCAACGATCTGGCCCGTGCACTCGCCCGGGTGAACGATCTGCTGCGCAAGGGCGATGATGGCGATATCGCCGCCGCCGGCCTGCTCGACAATCGCGATCGGCTGCTGGCCGATCTGGCCAGCGAGGTGCGGATCAGCGTGACCGAAGGCCCGCGCGGCGTGGTGGAGGTGAAGCTGGGTTCCGGACCGTCGGCTGTCACCATCGTGCCGCCCAATGGCAATCCGGCGCGCATCGGGCTTTCGGCCGATGGCCAATCGGTGCTGCTCAACCCCGATCACGCCCCGGTGCCACTGCGCCTGCCCGCCTCTGGCCGGCTGGCCGGGCTGATCGAGGCGAGCGCCGAAATCGCCCGCGCTCGCAGCGCGCTGGATGGTGTGGCAACCGGCTTTGCCGGGCTGGTGAATGATTGGCACGCACAGGGTATCGATGGCGATGGTCTGCCGGGCACGGCGCTGTTTGCCACCACGGCCATCCGCACCACCGTGGGCAAGGCCAATGCCGGCAAGGCGCCGGTGGATGTCGTGCTGGCCGATGGCGCGCTGCCCGATGCTTCGGGGTACCGGCTGATCGCCGAAGCTGGCGGTTTCACGCTGGCGCGCGGCGATGGCACGCTCAGCGTGACCGGCACCTCACCGCTGGTGCTGGACGGCTTGACCGTCACCATCGGCAACGGCTGGGCCAGCGGCGACCAGTGGGATCTGCAACCCCTGTCTGGCGCGCAGGGTCTGTCGCTGCGCCCGCTGGGCGCCCGGCAGGTGGCCGCCGCTGCCCGCTGGCAGGTGGACGGCCTGCCGGGCAATGCGGCGCGCGGCCTGCCCGATGTGATCGACGATAATAGTGCGCTGGCACTCCCCGGCGGTGACACCACGCCGCCGCCGTGGCGCATCAGCGTCATCACGGGCGGGTTGGCGGAAATCCGCGATCCCACCGGCACGCTGCTGCTGGCCACGGTGCCGGCCGATGGCAGCCTGATCGAGGGGCCGGGCATCCGTTTTCGCATCCCGGCCGATGCCGCCGAGGGCGACAGTTTCCGCATCACCGCCACCCCGGCCGCCGTGCAGGACAATCGCAACGCGCTGGCGCTGGGCCGTCTGCGCCTGCAGCCGGGGCCGAATGGCACGCTTGAGGCAGAACTGGATGCCGATCTGTCGCTCATCGGTGCCGGCGTGGCCGACACGCGCCGGCTGGAGACCGCTGCCGCCGCGCTGTTCGAGGATGCGCAGCGCGCCAATGATGCGGTGTCCGGCGTCGATCTGGAGGAGGAGGCCGCCGAGTTGACCCGGCTGCAGGCCGCCTACCGCGCCAACGCGCAGATCATCGCCACCGCGCGCGATCTGTTCGACACGATCCTGGGCCTGGCACGATGATTCCAACCCTTTCCACCCGCGCCGGCCATGATGCAGCGGTGCGCCGCCTGAGCAGCGTGTCGAGCCAGCTGGCCGATGTGCAGCAGCAGATATCCACCGGCAAGAAGGTGCTGAAGCCCGGCGATGCCCCGGTCGCCTTCGCCCGCGCCGCCACGTTGAAGCGGGCCGATGCGATGGCCGAAGCGCAGCGCAGCGCCATGAACGTCGCCAGTTCCCGGCTGTCGGCCAGCGAAGTGGCGCTGGCCGGGATCGGCGATATCGTGCTGCGCGCCCGCGATCTGGCACTGGCCGCCGCCAACGAGAGTTTCAGCCTGTCCGACCGCGCCGCCATGGCGGCCGAAGTGCGCGAATTGCTCAGCGCGGCGCGCGGACTGGCAGAAACGCGCGGGGCAGATGGTGAAGCCCTGTTTGCCGGCATCGGCACGCCGCCGGCCTATGGCGAGGATGGCGACGGCCTTGCCGTGTGGGCCGGGCTGGGCCTGCCGCCCGAAGTCGCCACCGGCGGCCGGCGGGTGATGAGCGGGCTGACTGGCCCGCAGGCCTTTGGTGTCACCGAACCGTTGCCGCCCATCGACCCGCTGGCGCCGCCCCCCGACCCGGCGGTGCCGCCGGCACCGCGCACCCGCAACCTGTTCGACAGCCTGGCGCATCTGGCCGAAACGCTGGAGGAGACCCGCCCGGCGTTTTTTCGCGCCGCCATCGATGAAGCCATTGCAGCGCTGGAAACCCACGGCGATCGCCTGTCGGGCGGGCAGGCGCTGCTGGGGGCGCGGCAGGCGCGGCTGGAGGCCGAGGCCGGCCGGCTGGACCTCACGCAGCTGGCGCTGAAAGCCGACATTTCCCGGCTGGAAGATACCGATCTGGCCGAAGCTGTCGCCCGACTTGACCGGCTGGGCGTGGTGCTGGAAGCGGCGCAGGCCAGCTTTGCGCGGGTATCGCGCCTGTCGCTGTGGGACCAGCTCTAGCGCCTTAACCCCCGGTTCCGGCAGCCGTAACCACGATGAGACCCCTCACCGCGGAGCCGGCCATCCATCATGCTATCGATTGTTGGCCTTGTCGTGCTCATCGTCATGGTGTTCGGCGGTTTTGCGGTCACCGGCGGCAGCCTGGGCCCGGTGCTGCACGCGCTGCCCCACGAATTCCTGATCATCGGCGGCGCGGCGGCCGGTGCCACTTTGGTCGCCACCGATATCAGGGGAATCAAGGAAATGGGCGGCGGTATCGGCCGCATCATCAAGGGGCCGAAATACAAGAAAGCCGATTATGGCGCGGCAATTTTCCTGACCGCGCGCCTGATGCGCCTGTTCCGCACCGAAGGCCCAACCGCTGTCGAACCGCACATCGAAGACCCGAAATCATCCAGCATCTTCGCCGAATATCCGCAATTTGCCGGCGATCATTTCTTCATTGCGCTGGTCACCGATTCAATCCGGTTGCTGGTGGTTTCCACCGGCACGCTGTCGCCGCAGGCGGTGGAGGACGTGATCGAAACCCACATCGACACCCATCACCACGCCGCGCTGAAACCCGTCGAGCGGTTGCAGACCATGTCGGACGCGTTGCCAGCACTGGGGATCGTCGCCGCCGTGCTGGGCGTCATCAAGACCATGGGCAGCATTGATCAGCCGCCAGCCATCCTGGGCGCAATGGTGGGTTCGGCGCTGGTCGGCACATTTCTGGGCGTGCTGCTGTCATATGGGATCGTCGGCCCCATCGCGGCGCGGCTGAAGGCGGTGATCGATGAGGACAGCGAGATTTACCTGGTGGTGCGCCGCGTCATCATCGCCACGCTGCGCGGCCAGCCGCAGCCGCTGGTGATCGAGGCCGCGCGCACCGCCATCAGCCCGACGCATCAGCCCAGTTTTGCCGAAATCTTCGATGGCATGCGGACAGCGAAGTGAAGCCCGAACTCAATATCGAGCCGGAGATTGTCTATCGCAAGGCCAAGTCGCACGGCCACGCCCATCACGGCGGTGCGTGGAAGATCGCCTATGCTGATTTCGTCACCGCGATGATGGCGTTCTTCATGCTGCTGTGGATTCTGGGCGCCACCACCGAGGATCAGCGCAAGGGCATCGCCGATTATTTCACCCCCACGGTGATCCAGTTGCAGAACAGTGGCGGCTCCAACGGGCTGTTTGGCGGGCGCAGCGTGGTGGCCCCCGATGGCACGGCGGTGCGGCCGGAAACCACTGGCAAACGCCCGGTCACGTCGTCGGGCAGCGATGCGCCCAGCAACAAGCCCGGCGATGGCCGCGGCCAGAGCGCCGGCAGCGGCCAGACCGAACAGGAGGCCGCGCGCGCTGCTGATGAAGCGCGCATGGTGAAAGTGATCCAGAAGTTGAAAGCGCGGATGGAAGCCGACCCGACGCTGAAAGGCCTGCAGGGCCAGGTGCGCTTTGTCCGCACCCGCGACGGGCTGCGCATCGATCTGGTGGAGCGGGCTGATTTCGCCATGTTCGGTCTTGGCACTTCGGCACCCACCAAGGGGGCCGGCGAACTGGTGCAGGCGGTGGCGCGGGCGATTGCGGACACGCCAAACCGGCTGACGGTGCGCGGCCATACCGATGCGACCGGCTTTGCCAAACCGGGCACGATGTCGAACTGGAGCCTGTCCAGCGCCCGCGCCGATGCAACCCGCCGTCTGTTGATGGGCGCCGGCATCCCAGGCGAGCGCTTCCGCCGCATCGAAGGCGTCGCCGACACCGATCCCTATCTGAAGGACGCGCCAAAAGACCCGCGCAATCGGCGGATCAGCATCACCCTGCTATATGAAGACCCGGCTTAGCCCTGGGTTGAGGGCACCGGCACGACCCCGCTGATGCGGCCGTGCACCAGATCGCTGTAATCCTGCGCCAGCCCCAGCGTGGCATCGCCCACCTGGAAACTCCACGGGCCGATTTCGGCCAGCGGCGTCACCTCGGCGGCCGAACCGGTGAGGAACGCCTGTTGGAAACTGCCTAGCTCCTCCGGCCATATTGCCCGTTCGATCACCTTGTAACCGCGGCGCTGCGCCAACGCGATGACGCTGCGGCGGGTGATGCCATCCAGGAAACAATCCGGCGTGGGGGTGTGCAGTTCGCCATCGCGCATGAAGAAAATATTGGCGCCAGTGGCTTCGGCTACCTGACCGCGCCAGTCCAGCATCATCGCATCATTGTACCCGGCATTTTCCGCCGCGTGTTTCGACATGGTGCAGATCATGTACAGCCCCGCCGCCTTGGCCCGCACCGGCGCCGTGTAGGGCGCCGGCCGCCGCCATGGTGCGATGTTGAGCCGCAAGCCCTGCTTCAGCGCTTCCGGCCCGAAATAGGCACCCCATTCCCAGCAGGCCACCGCCAGATGCGGACGGGTTTTCTGCGCCGAAACGCCCATCTGCTCGCTGCCGCGCCACGCCACGGGGCGCACATAGGCGTTGGTCAAGTTGTTCGCCGCCAATGCCTGCCGGCAGGCTTCGTCAATCTCTTCCACCGTGTAAGGCAATGGGAAGCCCATGATCGCAGCTGAATCGATCAGGCGCTGTGAATGGGCCGACAGCGCATAAATATGCCCGCCATAGGCCCGCGCGCCTTCAAATACCGAACTGGCATAATGCAGGCCATGGGTAAGGATATGGACATTGGCCTCGCGCCAGGGCTTCAGTGCCCCATCGAACCAGATGAAGCCGTCGCGGTCGTCAAACGTCGCGTCGATCATGGCGAAATCGTCCCTGCTGCAACTTGAATGATGTGCAGCGCACGTTTCTGGCAAGAAACGAACGGGATTGCCGCCATCTGCTTGCCGGCTGTTACGCCGCCTGCTTGTGCCGGCATAGCCAATGTGGCAGATATGTCAACATGACTGTCCCATCTGCCAGTGTGCTGCAACCTTCGGGCATGCGCGTCACCCCAGCCTCTCCGCTGTTCCTGCGCGAGGACGAGATAAGGCGCGGCATCGAACTGCTCTATTTTGGATACACCGCCATGATCCGCGGCGCCGACGCGATCCTGGAAGCGCAAGATCTGGGCCGCGCTCATCACCGCGCGCTCTATTTCATCGCCCGCCGGCCCGGCCTTTCGGTGGGCGAACTGATCGGCCTGCTGGGCATCACCAAGCAATCGCTGGGCCGCGTGCTGAACGATCTGGGCGGCCGCGCGCTGGTGCAGCAGAGCATCGGCACCAGCGACCGCCGGCAGCGCCTGCTGGCGCTCACGCCGGCCGGCGCGGCGCTGGAGGCGCAATTGTTCACTGAACTGGAACGCACCATGGCGCGCGCCTATGGCGAAGCCGGTCAGCACGCCGTCACCGGTTTCTGGGCGGTATTGCTGGGCCTGGTACCGCCCGATGGCCGCACAGCGGTGGAAGCGCTGCAGCGTTAACCGAGTTCGCGTGAGCGCAAGGCGGCGGCGGCAACCGCCTGTTCCAGCAGCGGCGTCAGCGCCGGCATCAGCACCGAAAGCCCGGCTGCCGTGGTTCCGCCCGGCGAAGTGACGCGGCTGCGCAGCACATCAGCCGGCGTTGCCCCATCCTGCGCCGCCAGTGCGGCTGCGCCGATCACGGTCTGCCGTGCCAGCCGCATCGCCATTGCCGGCTCCAACCCGGCCGCCACACCTGCCGCAGCCAGCGCCTCGATGAAATGAAAGACATAGGCGGGGCCAGAGCCTGAAACCGCCGTAACCGCATCGAACTGTGCTTCATCGGAAAGCCAGATCGTCTGTCCCACTGGCTGGAACAGCGCTTCGGCGGCGCCCTGCACGATATCACCGTCACGGGTGAACAGCGCGGTGGCGCCCTGCCCCACGGCAGCCGGCGTGTTCGGCATGGCGCGCACGATGCCGGCGCCGGGAAACAGCCGCGCCAGATCATCCGTGCGGATACCGGCCATAACCGAAATCACCAGCGTCAGTGGCCCCAGCCTGCCGGCCAGCGGCAGCACCGCCTGCGCCCAGGCCTGCGGCTTTACGGCAATCACCACGATGTCGGGTTTGCCGCTGGCAGGCGGTTTCTGCAGCACCGGCACGCCAACCGGCACATCGCGCGCCGCCGGATCGACCACCGTCACCGGGCCCAGCCCTTCGGCCAGCCAGCGCCGCAGCAGCGCGCCGCCCATGTTGCCACAGCCGATCAACCAGATCGGCGCATCCCCCGCCATTGCTGCCCCCAATGTTGCTCAGGCTTCCCCGGCGGTTTCGATAAGCGCCGCCGCCAGCGCTTCGGCCGGCGCTTGCCCGGCCAGCAGCACCAGCTGGAACACGGGATAATAGCGCTCGAACTCCTCCACCGCGGCTTCGGTGAGGATCTCTGCCTGCGCCGCCGACAGATCACCGCCATCATCGGCGTCATCATCTGCCAACAGGCTGGCGTGGCGGAACAGCACGCTGCCATCGGCCGCCCACATCTCGAAATGGCCCATCCACAATTGTTCGTTGATCAGGCCAATGGTCTCATACACCGCGCTGCGGCGATCATCTGCCACGCTCAGATCAGCCTGGGCAATGATCTGCAGCACCCGGTCTTCACCGCGCCACAGCGCGCGCAGCTGATAAGTGGCCCAACCGCCCTTTACTGTGGTGATGATTTCCTCATCGCCCAGCCGTTCCGACGCCCAGCCATTGGCATCGAAATATTGTTCAAGCGTGTCGATGGGCGCCGGATCGGCTGCCGGATAATCCATATCGGGAAAGCTCATGATGCCCCTCCCATACTCTCACGCCGGCAGGCTGGGCAAGGGCGGGCGATTCGGCAAGGGGCGGCGCACGATATCTTGTGGATATCAGGCAGCCTTGCCACTGGATTTGCGGGATTTGGCAGCCGCCGGCCTGGTCGGTGGCAAAGCGCCGGCAATTTCCGCCTTCAGCGCCGCAACTTCGGCTTTCAACGCCTCCACGGCTTCGCGCGCGGCGGCGGCACTGGCCTTCACCGCCTCGAACTCATCGCGGGTGATTTCCGATGCACCAACGAAATCCTTCATGCGCTCGCGCGCGGCTTCGGAAAATTCCTTGCTGGCCCCGGCCAGTGTGCCCATGGCAGCAGTCGCCACCTTGGAGAAATCCTCGAACAATTTGTTGTCGTTCTGCATCTTCAGATTCCCATCTGCATGGCATCGGCGGTCGGATTCAAGACCATCACGCTGGTATTGATGGCGGCGGCAAAGCACAGCCACAGCACATAGGGCAGCATCAGCCAGCCCGCCAGCCGGTTGACGCGCCAGAAGGCCCAGGCGGTGGCCAGCGCCACCACCAGCATCACCGCCAGCAGGCCGAGCGCGCCGCTGATCATGTGAAAGCGGAAGAACAGCGGCGACCAACCCATGTTGAGCACAAAGCCCAATGCGAACAGGCCAATCGCCAGCCCCTTGCCTTTGGCCCCGCGCGTGCCCCACACAAACGCCAGCGCAAAGCCAATCAGCGTGTAAAGTATGGCCCAGGCAATGCCGAACAGCGCGGCGGGCGGCTGAAACACCGGCAGGGTGAGCGACTGGTACCATGGGTTTTGATCGGTCGATCCTGCCACCCGCGCTGCCAGCCCGCCGGCAAACAATATGCCCGGCACCGCGACGATCGCGGCGCGCGCAAAGCTGCCGGTGGAAAACCACGGTTCGGGCGCAAAGCCATCGGCGACGGAGTCGGTCATCGCGGCGGGTTGTAGCGCGCCATGCTGCGCCGCGCCATTGCGGAGAATGCCACACACGGGCTTAACCGCGCTGCGCCCCGATCAGAAATTCAACATTGCCTTCCGGGCCGGTGATCGGGCTGGCGGTGAGCCCGGCAACCGCCCAGCTTTCGCCGGCGAGCCACGCCGCCACATCGGTGCACACCCGGTCGTGAATAGCCGGATCGCGCACCACGCCGCCCTTGCCCACCTCTCCGCGCCCGGCTTCGAACTGCGGCTTGATCAGCGCCAGCAGCCGGGCGCCCGGCTTGGCAAAGCCCATCGGCACCGGAAGTACCTTGGCCAGCGCAATGAAGCTGGCGTCACACACGATCAGGTCCACCGGTTCCGGGATATGGGCAGGCGTCAGCAGCCGCGCCGACAGCTGTTCCAGCACCACCACGCGGGCATCCTGCCGCAATTTCCAGGCCAGCTGGTTGGTGCCCGAATCCACCGCATAGACGCGCGCTGCCCCCCGGCTGAGCAGCACATCGGTGAAGCCGCCCGTGGACGATCCGACATCGATAGCTACGCAGCCAGCCACATCCCAGCCAAAATGCGTCAGCCCATGATCCAGCTTGATGCCGCCGCGCGACACCCAGGGATGATCGCGGCCGCGCACCTCCAGCGGGGCATCGCCCGGCAGCAGGTCACCCGGCTTGCCAATCTTGCGGTCGGCGGAAAACACCAGGCCCGCCATCACCAGCGCCTGCGCGCGCGTGCGGCTTTCCGCCAGAGCGCGCGCCACCAGCAACTGATCAACCCGGACTTTCAGAACCGCGTGCCCTTCGCCAGCGGCTCAAGCGGGCCGATGCGGCACAGGCTGAAGACTTGCGGGGTGAAATTGTCCCGCACTTCCACAAGATCATTGGCGCACAGCCGCGGCGAGGCTTCCCGGCGCACGATGATGCGGTTCGGTGTCAGGCCCGGGCAGCCATCCGGCAGGCGCGAGCGGTGCCAACGCCCTCCAGAGCGCACCATCAGCAGATCCTCGCTTATCACCCTGTAATCCAGTTGCCGGCCCACGATCAGGCAGGTGGCCGCCGGGCCATCCGCCGGCAGCGTGGCCGGATCCGCCGCCGAGGCGACAAGCAAGACAAGCACAGCAAGCATCTTCCGCCAGAGTGCCACAATCCCTATGAGCGGCCAATGACGCGTTTCGCCTTTCAGATTGAAGCCCGCAGCGGCAAGGCCCGCAGCGGGCGGATCACCATGCGCCGCGGCAGCATTGCCACACCGGCCTTCATGCCGGTGGGCACGGCAGCCACTGTAAAGGCAATGCGCGCATCCGAAGTGCGCGGCGCCGGGGCCGATATCATCCTGGGCAATACCTATCACCTGATGCTGCGGCCCACGGCAGAGCGCATCCACCGTCTGGGCGGCCTGCACCGCTTCATGGGGTGGGAACGGCCGATCCTGACCGACAGCGGCGGGTATCAGGTGATGAGCCTTTCCGGGCTGACCAGGCGGAGCGAGGAAGGCGTGACCTTCGCCAGCCATCTCGACGGCAGCCGCCACCTGATGAGCCCGGAACGATCAATGGAAATCCAGCGCCTGCTGGGCAGCGACATCGTCATGGCCTTTGATGAACTGGTCGCCCTGCCGGCTCCGCGCGAGGTCGTGGAAGCCGCCATGGAGCGTTCAATGCGCTGGGCGGCGCGCAGCCGCGCGGCGTTCGATTCGGGGCTGGATCATGCCTCCGGAGCCGCGCTGTTCGGCATCCAGCAGGGCGGTCTGGATGAACGGCTGCGGGCGGCATCCGCCACCGCGCTCAGGGCTATCGGTTTCGATGGATATGCCATCGGCGGGCTGGCGGTGGGCGAAGGGCAGCCGGCGATGTTCGGCGTGCTGGATTATGCCGCGGAACAATTGCCCGAGGAGGCCCCGCGCTATCTGATGGGCGTGGGCAAGCCTGACGACATCGTGGGCGCGGTGTGCCGCGGCGTGGACATGTTCGATTGCGTGCTGCCCACAAGGTCGGGCCGCAACGGCCAGGCCTTCACCCATGATGGCCCGCTCAACCTCAGGAACGCCGCTCATGCCGAGGATCTGTCGCCGCTGGATGCAGACTGCTGCTGCCCGGTGTGTGATGGACCGCAGGCGGTCAGCCGCGCCTATCTGCACCATCTGGTCAAATCCGGCGAAATGCTGGGCGCGATGCTGATGACCCAGCACAATATC
>DAITMD010000023.1:0-10827 GCA_036835345.1 Sandarakinorhabdus sp.
CCCGACGGCCCGCGCGCCCATCGTATCCACGCATCACTGCGCGCCCGTGCCGGCGACCGTCGCTTTGGCGGATCCGACGTGATCGATCTGGGGCCGACCAGCATCTTCACCCGCACGACAACGCCGGCACCGCAGTTTGATTTCACAACCCAGCAGCGCGACCGGGTGCGGCAGTGGACGGCCGGCTTGGCTTATGAAGGCCGCTGGCAGGGCGTGGGCGAACTCAGCCTGGGCGTCCAGAAAACCCAGTATCGCAAGCGCATTGGCCTGCCCGATGAGCCGCCGGTAGCTACCGACGCCGCGCCCCTACTGTATAACGCCACGCTGGCTGTCGAAATCAGTCCAACTCTTGTCGCCTATGTCGGCACCGTTACGGGGCTGGAGGAAAGCGGTATAGCGCCGGGCAATGCCGCCAACCGCAACGAAGCGCTGCCTGCCATCCGCACCAGCCAACGCGATGCCGGGCTGCGCTTCGCCGTCACCGACGATGTGAAGCTGGTTGCCGGCGTGTTCGATGTGCGCAAACCCTATTTCAACCTGGATGCGAACGGCCGCTTCGATGCGCTGGGCGATGTAATCAATCAAGGTATCGAAGCATCTGTTGCCGGCCCGGTAACGCCGCGCCTGAGCATCGTGGCCGGCGCCGTGCTGCTGCGCCCACGCGTAACCGGCGAGGGCGTGACGCTGGGCCGGGTCGGTTCGCGCCCGGTCGGCGCCATCAGTCAGCGGCTGGAGGTGAATGCCGATTGGCGGCCGCCGTGGATCGATGGCCTGTCGCTGGATATCAGCGCCTCGCATCGCAGCGCCGAAACCGCGACGGTCAGCAACGGCACGGCAATTCCGCCACGCACGCTGGTCGATCTGGGCGCGCGCTACCGGTTCAAGCTGGCCGGCCAATCCGCCACGCTGCGATTGCAGGTGGAGAATCTCACCGATCTTCAGGGCTTCGAACTGCGCGGCGCCGGCGCCTTTGACATGATCGCTGGGCGCCGGGTTGGGGGCTATCTGACAGTCGATCTCTAGAAACAGTGCGCGCTGGATCGCGGAAATCGGCCTTCGACGCAGTCTTTCATAGTGTCTGAATGGCACCTAGATTAGGCCCACTCTGCCCAGGTAGGGGCATAGGTGAAGTGTAAGCGATGTGACGGGGCCACTCGATGGCGACTATGTGCAGTAGTGCCATGCAACACCGGCCAATGAAACGATGGATCTCCTTTTCAGACCGGATAAAAGTCAGCACCGGGTCACTTCATCGTCGGCCTGCGCAGGCCTTCGCAATGAGTGGCATTCAATGGGTGGTCTACTCTTCTCAACCCGACTTCTTCGGCCGTGGCATAGCTCGCTTCGCGACATCACCAGGTGTGGATGCGCCTTCGGCATAATTCCTGTTTTCAAGTTTTACCTGATAATGCTCTGGCAGCGCATCGTTGATAATGTCGAACAGGCGCTGTTCGTACTGCCAGTCTGCGAGCCAAGACGCCTTCATTCTGGGGTCGCGCGCTAGGCGATGTCGGGTCGCGTAATCAGTAACTTCCTCCTGCGCCGCAGCCCGCCGGTCCAATAATTTGTCCCACTGCGCTTTTTCTTCCTTGCACATAGGTCCGCGGATTTGGACGGTTCCTGCGCGTGGATCGATGAAGATATCGTCTGGATGCGGAAGTGGTGTTGGCTCTGGCAACCCGCGCTCCCTGCAGTCTTCTCGGCGGCGATCAGCGTGCTTCCCGAGCCGCCGAACCCGTCCAGCACCATCTCACCGCGCCTTGAGCAGTCACGGATGGCATCGGCTATGAGCGCAACTGGCTTGACAGTTGGATGCATGGCCAGCTCTTCGGAGCGGGAAGAGCCGATGCTGCTGATGCCGGCATAGTCCCACACATTGGTGCGATACCGACCCGTATCCCCCAGCCCGAAGCTATTGGTGTGAGGCGCAGTGCCGACCTTGAACACGAAGATCAGCTCATGCTTCGAGCGATAGAACGCCCCCATTCCGCCGTTGGTCTTGTTCCAGACAACGAGGTTTTTGAGCTCGGTGAACGCCGCCTCTCCGGCATCATGCATCTCGCGCAGGTGACGCCAGTCCATGCACACGAACGCGATGCCGCCATCGCGCATCACCCGGCTCATGTTGGACAATGTGTCGGTAAGGAACGAAGTGAACTGGCCGCGGCTCATCTCGCCGCTGGCGAACGCGAACTCTCGGTGCTTGACTGCCCCGAGCCCGCAGACATTGCCGTCGATAGCCACATTGTAGGGTGGATCGGTAAACACCAGATCGGCGCGGTCGGCGCCCATCAACACATCCATATCGGCTGGCGAGCGCGTGTCCCCGCACAGCAAGCGGTGCCGGCCGAGTTGCCAAAGATCGCCCATGCGCGTTACCGCAGGTCCAACCGATGCTGTGACCGCATCCTCGGGCGCATCCTTCGCGGCGGGGTCTGCATCGCGGGCATCGTCGAGTGCAAAGTCGACCTCGGCAAGGCTAAACCCGGTGAGTTCTACGTCGAACTCCAGGTCAACCAACCCCTGCAACTCTATGGCCAATATCTCCTTGTCCCACCCGGCGTTCAGCGCGAGCTTGTTGTCTGCTAGTACATAAGCCCGCCGCTCGGCCTCAGATAGGTGCGACAGCGCCAGCGTGGGGACCTTGGTCATTCCAAGCAGCCGCGCCGCCTCCACCCGCCCATGCCCGGCAATGATCTCACCCGCATCGGAGACCAGAACCGGGTTCGTAAACCCGAACCGCTCAATCGATGCCGCGATCTGTTTGATCTGCTTGCGCGAGTGCGTCCGTGCATTGCGAGCATATGGGCGCAGCGCCTCGACGTCGCGTTCGACTAACTGCTGCTGAGGCATGTCCGACTCCGCTAATTAACGATGACGTATAAATGGATTGAACGCTTGCGTTTGTCAATGCCGGGCGTATGGTTATGTGCAAGCTGATTGAACGGGAGAACCATGAGCTTTGGTAGCCGTCTGCATGACCTGCGCATCCGCCAGGCGTTGTCCCTGCAGGACGTTGCCGATGCCGTCGGCATGTCTAAGGCGCATGTGTGGAACCTGGAGAAGGGCCTTTCCGACAACCCCTCGATGGATATGGTGACCAGGCTGGCCGACCTGTTCCGCGTGCGCATTGCCGATCTCGTCGGCGAGAATCCGGATGCTGCTGATGAAGACCCGGCGGTCGTCGCCATGTTCCGTGACCTCAAGCGCCTCGATCCCCGCGACCGCGAGACGATCAAAGTCCTGATGGATCAGCTCAAGCGTCGCCCGGACGCCAAGGCTTGAACCTAAGCCGGATCGATCTTGACGGGGCTGGGTCGCCCGATGCGCTGGTGACACGCATCCTAGCATTGCTCCCGGATCTGCCGCTTCCTGTTCCGATCGAAGCGCTATGCGCAGCACTCGATATCGTCAGCATATCTGACCTCCACACCGATGGCTTTGAAGCAGCTCTGATCACCGACGCTGTAAAGTCGCGCGGCGCCATATTGGTGGCCAACGGCTGCTCCCGCCAGCGACGACGCTTCTCGATCGCTCATGAGTTGGGTCATTTTTTGATGCCAAGCCACATGCCGCCCGCAGGCGGTGAGTTTTTATGCTCGGCTGATGAGCTTCGCCTGTTACCCCAAAAGCAACAAAGCCGGCGCCAGCAGATGGAGGTCGAAGCCAACCGGTTCGCCGCTTTGCTGCTGATGCCGCCAGCGCAGCTTGAAGCGCGAATGCGCGAGGCACTCAGTCCGAGGCTTGAACAGGTGATCGCGCTGGCAGACGCATTCGATGTCAGCAAGGACGCCATGGCCCGCGCATTTACCGAGAATCACGACCAACCTGTTGCCATCCTGGTCTGGCGCGATGGCCGTCTGTTTCGATCCTATCGCAGCCGGGCCATGCCCTGGATAAGTGCGAACCTGGGTGATCGCGCACCCCAAAGCCAGCTGCGGGCAGTTGCAACCCTCACAACCGGGTCAACCACTGCCCCTCAACAGGCAGTGGCACACGACTGGTTCGATACGCGTTCTGCGCGACGGATCCTGGACCTTACCCAGCAATCGGCTTTGCGGCGTGACGGATTCGTGATGCAGCTTATCCATGCCGAGATTGCCGGCTAACCAAGCGAGAGTCACCGGAGCGAAAAAGCGTCGCTCTGGTTCTGGGCCGGCCAAACCGGCCTACCCTGTTTGCAAAGAAATAATTCGCTGATCTTGGCTGGCAAGTTCCCTGTTACCGGGAAGTGAATTCCCTGTTATCGCGGCACGTCAAAGTTGGATATGTTCACAGTATTTCAATGTGTTAGATCAATATTGGGAGGCTTTGGCCTGCCCGAAAAGAGACGAATTCCCTGTTCTTGCCATCAAAACAGGGATTAACAGGGAGAGACGGGTTAGCGCCGGACTGCGTCGCGCACCATCTTTCCGCACAGCGTCGACCTGCCGGCTGGTCACCGTCCCAGCATCAGCCCGATCCGCAACGTGCGGCCGGGCAGCGGCAGGCCCAGCTGCGGGAAGACGGCGGCGCCCGTGATATTGTCCACAGATGCGGTGGCCGACACCCGGTTGCTGCCAAGGGTGATGATCGCCGCGCGGGCGCGCAGGTTGATTTCGGTTGCCGGCGGCAGCCGCGCCAGGCTGCCATCAATATCCTGATCGCGGGCCGGGCCGATGCGGCGCAGTTCGGCGCGCAGATCGAAGGCATCGCCGGGCGCCCAATCGATCGCGGCCATCGCTTCGTGGAACGGGCGTTGCAGCTGCGGCTGCCCGTCGGCGCTGGCATTCAGGGCGCTGCCGGTCAGCTCGATGGTCAGGCCGGTCATCAGCCGGGCCTGCACCGCCGCATCGATGCCCAGGCTGGTCGCCGCACTCTGGTTGAACCGCTGCCTGAGGTTCACCCCGTTCACCCGCACCACTCGCTGGCCGATGCTGCCCAGCGTGCGCGCCCAGAAGGGAACAAGCGTCACGGTCAACCCGTCCCGCCGCCATGCCAGCTCGGCATCGGCCAGCCAGACCTGTTCGGGGGCAAGATCGGGATTGGGCAGGAACCGCCCCAGCGCCTCGCCAAACATCTCCCGTGCCGAGGCAAAGCGATTGCGCCGCCCGCCTGATATGGTGAGCGCCAGCCCGCCCGCCAGCGGCGCCTTCACGGCGGCGGAAAAGGCGGAAGCCTGCCGCGCCGGCTGCACCGGCTTGTCACCGGTCAGGGGATAGGATGCGCGGTCCAGCGCCAGACCAAGGGTGAGGGCGGCCGCACCGGGCAGCGCGATATCGGCCTCCACCCCGCCCGATGCCAGCACCTGCGCATGGTGCAGCGCCTGCCCCGGCGTGCCAGGCGGGAAGGCAGTGTCGGTCTGCAGATGATCGCCGCGCTGGCCAGACAGGCTCCAGCGCAGCGTCGCGCCAGCCAGCGCGTGGGACAGGGTGAAACGCCCGCCCAGCATGTCATCGTCATTGTCCTCGCGGCCGCGAAGCGCCGTGTAGCTCGCGTCGCGATAGGCCTCGATGCGCTGGCCGAACCATTGCCGCCACACCACGGTGCGCGCCGTCACCGCGCCGATCGGCGCTTCGATGGCGAACTGCGCCTGGGTGAGCTGCCAATCGGGATAGCGCCAGTATCGCGGTGCGGCCACAGCTGGATCGCGATCCGATTCCGGGCTAATGCCGCGCCGGGCATCGATGTGCAGCACGCTGGCCCGCCAGCTGAGTGCGCCCGCCGCGCCGCCGATCGCGCCGAACAGGCTGGTGGCCGCCAGATCGCTATTGAGCCGCCGCCGCGTGTCCGGCTGGGTGAAGGGCAGGGCAGCGGCCCTGGCCACCACCAGTGCATCCTGCGCCTGATGCGCCGCGCCCAGCGTTAGGGTCAGGGCGCCCAGCGGCAGCGCGGCCGCCGCCGAAAGATTGGCCATACCAAACGGGCCGGCCTGCGCCTGCGCCACGATGCCGGCCTGGCGGGTTTGCAGATCGACCACGCCGGCCACGGCATTGGCGCCATATTCGATGGCACCGGCACCCTTGCGAACCGAAAGTCCGCCAATGATGCCGGCCGGAATCAGGCCCAGATCGATGCGGCCATCCCACGGCACCGCCAGCGGCGCGCCATCCAGAAATACCAGCGTCTGGCGCTCCTCGCCGCCGCGCACGCGCGGCGATGTCTCGCCGCGCGAATTGGTGCGGATGGACACACCCGGCAGCCCGCGCAGCGCATCGGCGACGCTGCGCGGCTGCCGGTCCAGCAGTGCCTCGGCGCTCAGGCCGACCAGCGGCGTGGCCACGCGCCCCGGCCGCGCCGGCGCTGTCACCGTGATGAACGCATCTTCCGGGGCCGTTACCGCTTCAGCAGGGGCCGCAATCTGTGCCGCTGCCGGGCTGGCGGCCAGCATGGCCGCCGCCATCGCCAACGCGCACGTTCGGCCGGCCGCTGCCGGCACTGCCGTCAAGGCCGTTTGATGGCCGCAGCAGCCACCACGATGTCGAACGCGGTTGTCAGGCCCTTCACGAAGGCGGTGCGCTCCACGCTGACATATTCGTCCAGCGCGTGGGCGCGGAAACCGCCGCCGCCGGCCGAAAGGGTGATGGCCGGCACACCCAGGCTGATCGGGATGTTGCTGTCGGTGGACGAAGCGCCCAGCGCCGCATCATAACCGTTCGCGGTCAGCACGCGGGCGGCGGCCTGCACCAGCGGATCGCTGGCCGGAGTGGTGCCGGCCGGGCGGTCGCCGATCAGTTCCGGCACCGCGCTGATCTTGCCATAGCGCGTGTCGCGGGCGGCGTTTTCGGCGGCCACACTGTCGTCGATGATCTTCAGGAACTGCGTTTCCACCGCCTTCAGATTGGCTGGCGAGGCAGAGCGCATGTCGAATTCGGCCAGGATCAGATTGGGGATGGAGTTCACCGACGTGCCGCCGGCAACCGTCGATGCGGCATAGGTGGTCTTCACATCAGTGGGCGTCTGGATCCGGTACATGCCGCTCACCGCGCTCGCCATGGCGACCATCGGATTGACCAGCCCGAACGCGCCATAGCTGTGGCCACCCGGCCCCTTGAATGCGACCCGGTAACGCCGTGATCCCACCGCCCCGTTGGTGATGCGGCCCACCGTGCTGCCATCGAAACTGATGAAATCGCCGATGCGGGGCTTCAGCGGGCTGACCGAAAACAGGTGGCGCACGCCGCGCAGATCGCCCTGGCCTTCCTCGCCCACGTTGGCCACGAAGATGATGTCGCGCCCGGTTTCCAGCTTGCCGGCATCCATCGCCCGCACGAATGCCAGCAGCGCCGCAATCGTGACCGTGGTGTCACCGATGCCCGGCGCATGCAGCGTATCGCCTTCGCGGCGCACCTTGATCGGCACATCGGGCGGGAACACCGTATCCAGATGCGCGGCAACCATAAGCGCCTTGGCCGCCCGGTCCTTGCCGGGGCGGGTGCCGATCACATTGCCGATCTCGTCGATATGGACATTCTCCAGACCCAGCGCGGCGAATTTCTCCTTCACGCGCTGGGCGCGGGCGGCTTCCTTGAACGGCGGTGCCGGGATTTCGGTAAGCTCGATCACCTCGCCAACCGTCAACTCATAATCGGCGGCGATGCGGGCGTGGGCGGCCTTCACGCCGGCGCTCTGGGCGGCGGCGGGCACGGCCATCGGTGCAGCGGCCGCCAGCAGCAGGGAAAGCAGGATGGTGCGCATCAGTTCAGCCTTGAGAAATCGGCCCGCCGGGGCCGGGGAGCAGGTAGGATTGGAAGGGACCGGGCAGCCGGCATCGCGGACCGCCTTATGGCGTGGGCACGCCGATCACGCCAACCCCATTTTCGCTGGTGCCGGCCGCAAGCTGGGGCGCAAGCGGCGCGGCAGGGACGAAATGGGCCCTCACCATGCCGCCGCGGCGCTTGCCTTTTCGCCCCGTATCAGTTTCATTCACCCGGCGACCGGGCGAGGAAATCGCTCATTCCATTGTTTGCAAACATATTTCCGGCAGGGGGCCACATGAACAGCGCTGCAATCCGGGCCGTGGTCGGCCTGCTCCTCGCGGCGGCTGCCGTGGCTGTGCAGGCGCAGGCCCAGGCTCAGGCTCAAACCCAAACTTATGATCCGGCGCTGTGGTCGGGCCTGCATTTCCGGCAGGTTGGCCCGTGGCGCGGCGGCCGGGTGACGGCGGTTACCGGGGTTCCCTCGCAGCCGCACACATTCTTCATGGGCACCACCGGCGGCGGCGTGTGGAAAACCAGCGATGCCGGCCACAGCTGGACCAATATTTCCGATGGCCAGATCCCGCTGGGCTCGATGGGCGCCCTAGCCGTGGTCGATAGCAACCCGGACATCATCTATGCCGGCACCGGTTCGTCCAAGATCCGCAGCAATGTCTCCATCGGGCGCGGACTCTACAAATCGGTGGACGGCGGCAAGACATGGCAGTTCGCCGGCCTGCGCGATGTCGGCCAGATCGCGACCATCCGCATCAACCCGAACAACCCCAACGAAGTGTTCGTGGCGGCCACCGGCAACCCGTTCAAATATTCCGCCGATCGCGGCGTCTTTCGCACCCGCGATGGCGGCAAAAGCTGGAAGAAGATACTGTTCGTCAACGACACGCTGGGCGCCGCCGATGTCGAATTTCAGGCCGATGATCCGCGCATCCTTTATGCCGCCATGTGGCATGGCATCCGCCGGCCTTGGACGATCACCTCCGGCAGCGCGGATGGCGGCCTGTATAAATCGGTGGATGGCGGCGATACATGGACCAGAATGGGCGGTGGGCTGCCCACCGGCCTGTTCGGGCGGGCCAACATCGGCGTGAGCGCCGCTGCGCCGAACCGGCTTTACGCCCTGATCGAAGCCAAACCCGGCAGCGGCCTTTATCGTTCGGAAGACGCCGGCAAAAGCTGGACACTGATCAACGGCGAGGGCCGGCTGACCACGCGCCCCTTCTACTACACCACGCTGGGGGTCGATCCCGGCAATGCCGACGTGGTGTTCGTCGGCAACGAGGACTGGTTCCGGTCGGTCGATGGCGGCAAGAGCTTCAAGGTGGAAGCCACGCCGCACGGCGACAATCACGACGTGTGGATCAACCCCAGCAACCCGCAGATCATCGTCCAGTCCAACGATGGCGGTGCCAACGTGTCGCTGGATGGCGGCAAGACCTGGTCTGGCCAGGCCAATCAGCCCACGGCCGAAATCTATCAGGTCGCAGTGGACAACCAGTTCCCCTATCGCCTCTATGGCGCGCAGCAGGATAACACGACGCTGATCATCCCGTCGCGGCCTCTGGGCGATGGTCAGGCCTTCAAGAGCGGCCCCGGCTGCGAAACCGGGCCGATCATTCCCAAGATTGATGATCCGATGATGGTGTGGGGCGGCTGCAAGGGCCAGTTCAGCCGGCTCGATCTGCGGACCAACCAGAATGAGCAGCAATATTGGATCGGCAGCGAATCCCTGTATGGCAACCACCCCAGGGATCTGCGCTACCGGTTTCAGCGCGTGGCCCCGCTGGAGGTGCACCCCACCGAGCCGAACACCATCTATTACGGGTCCCAATATGTGCACCGTTCGAAAGACGGCGGCATCAACTGGGAGGTGATCAGCCCCGACCTGACCGCCAATCCGCCCGAACGGCAGACGGCGTCGGGCGATCCGATCACCATCGATGCCACGGGTGAGGAAGTCTATTCCACCGTCTATGCCATCCGTGAAAGCAAGGTGCAGCCCGGCGTGATCTGGGCAGGATCGAACGATGGCCTGCTGCACGTCACCCGCGATGGCGGCAAGTCGTGGAAGAACATCACGCCCAGGGGCCTGCCGCCCGGCGGCCGTGTGCAGAATATCGAACCGGGCGTGCGCGCGGCCGGCACCGCCTATGTGGCCATCCACCGCTATCTGCTGGGGGATTTCGCGCCCTATCTCTACCGGACCGACGATTTCGGGCAGACCTGGACCAGGATCACGGGCGGCATCGCCGCGGATGAACCAACCCGCGTGGTGCGCGAAGATCCGGAACGGCCCGGCCTCTTGTATGCCGGTACCGAATTCGGCCTGTATCTGTCGTTCGATCGCGGCGGCACATGGCAGCGGTTCCAGAATGATCTGCCGGCCACGCCCGTCACCGATATCAGGCTGGCGCACGGCGATCTGGTGCTCTCCACCCAGGGCCGCGGTTTCTATATTGTCGATAATCTGGGCGCGCTGCGCCAGTTGCCGCCGGCAGCACGGGCTGCAGCGGCCCCAATGCTGTTCAAACCCGCGCCGGCCATCCGCGTGAATGCCTCGGCCGATATGGGCGGCCCGGCCAGCGAAGGCCCGGAATATCCGCTGCCCGGCGCGCAGATCGATTATCTGGTGCCGGCATCGGCCGCCGGCACGCCGATCAGCATCGCCATCATCGATGCCGCCGGGCAGACCATCCGCCGCTTCTCCAGCGAAGGCGCGGCGCCGCGGGCAGGCGGCGGCTATCGCTACAGGCCGGCCTACAACACAAGGGTGCCCAATGCCGCCGGCATTAAGCGGCTGGTGTGGGATCTGCGGCGTTCGGGCGAAACCCTGCCGCCCGGCGCGGTGCCGCCCGGTGTGCGCACGCTGCCCGGCCCCGTGGTGCCGCCCGGCGCCTACAAGGTGGTGATGACCATCGGCGGGCAGCAGTTGGAACAGCCGCTCACTGTGGTGGCCGATCCGCGCGTGCTGGCATCCGGCGTCACCAACACCGATCTTGCCGATCAGTATCAGCATAATCTGTCGGTGCTGGCGCTGGCCAACGATACCAATGTGGCGGCGGCGCGTCTGCGGGCGGCGCGCTGTCGGGGGCGGCGGGCGCTGGGGGCCGCGCGAGGGGGGTGCGGATGGACG
>DAITMD010000023.1:10837-14578 GCA_036835345.1 Sandarakinorhabdus sp.
GCGGGCGGCGCAGGCGGCGTTGAAAGACCGGCCAGACGCCGCGCGAGCGGCGGCGCTGAAGTCCATCGCGGATCGGCTGCTCACCCCGCCGGTGCGTTACAGCCCGCCGGGGCTGGACACTCATGTGAATTATCTGCGCAACCAGACCGACAGCTATGATGGCAAGATCGGCAATGATCCCAAGGCTCGCTACGCTGATCTGCGCAAACAGATTGACGCGGTCGTGGCCGAACTTGACCGGGTGATCGGCTGACCGGGCGATCGGGTAGCGTTCTGAAGCGGCCAGCAAATACCCGGTGTTACCGCGATCCGCCCGTTGGCGTCCTGCGCGTCATCAGCAGCGCCAGCAACATGGTGACGCACAGCGGCGCAATGGCATCGGCCCATTGATCGGCACGCGGCCAAACCCGCAGGTCCAGCGCGCCCCACCACGGCATGTTGGCGCGCAGCCCGTCACCAAATTGTTCGATCCAGCGATATTCCGCCTGCGCGATTTCCCGCCCCAGAAAATAGCCGGAGGCCAGCATCGCCCCCAGCCACCAGTTGCGGGTGATAAACGCCACCAGAGTCTGGATCACCAGCGCCGCCAGCGCATGTTCGATCAGATCCATCCGCCACCTGCTGTCATGACAGGGGCCGGGATGCAAGCTGTTGCCCGGCCACCTGCATCTGCGGTTCTTTCCTTTTTGCCAGTGGCCAAGCCGGCGCAGGCATGACAGCGTGGCAATGCAACAATCGGAAATCCGTGAAGGGGAAGCTGCGCCATGCATTTTGAATATAGCGACAAGACCAAGGGCCTGATCGAACGGCTGCGCGCCTTCATGGATGAACATATCTATCCCAACGAGGAACGCTATCGCCAGGAAGTGATGGAGGGGGAGCGCTGGAAGGTGCTGCCGGTCATCGAGGAACTGAAGCCCAAGGCGCGCGCCGCCGGCCTGTGGAACCTGTTTCTCAACATCTGCGATCATGATGTCGGCGAATGGAAGGGCCCTGGCCTCACCAATCTGGAATATGCCCCGCTGGCCGAGGAAATGGGCCGCGCCGGCTGGTCGAGCGAGGTGTTCAACTGCTCCGCTCCCGATACCGGCAACATGGAAGTGCTGCGCACCTATGGCAGCGAAGAGCAGAAGCAGCGCTGGCTCAAGCCGCTGATGGCCGGCGAAATCCGCTCCGCCTTCCTGATGACGGAACCGGCGGTCGCCTCATCGGATGCCACCAACATCGAAACCAGCATCGTGCGCGACGGCGATCATTATGTGGTCAACGGCCGCAAATGGTGGTCCAGCGGCGTGGGCGATCCGCGCTGCACCATCGCCATCGTGATGGGCAAGACCGATCCCGGCGCCCCGCGCCACCAGCAGCAGAGCCAGATACTGGTGCCGCTGGATGCGCCGGGCATCACCAAGCTGCGGCCGCTCAGCGTGTTCGGCTTTGATGATGCGCCGCACGGCCATTTCGAAGTGATCCTCGATAATGTGCGGGTGCCGGTCAGCAATATGATCCTGGGCGAAGGCCGCGGCTTTGAAATCGCGCAGGGGCGCCTTGGCCCCGGCCGCATCCACCACTGCATGCGCTCCATCGGCGCCGCCGAACGTGCGCTGGAAAAGATGGTGAAGCGCCTGAAAAGTCGCGTCGCCTTCGGCAAGCCGATTTCGGAACACAGCCTGTGGCACGAACGCATCGCCGATAGCCGCATCGCCATCGAACAGTCGCGCCTGCTCACGCTGAAGGCCGCCTATATGATGGACACGGTGGGCAACAAGGCCGCCGCCAACGAAATCGCCATGATCAAGGTGGTGGCCCCGAACATGAGCTGCCTGATCCACGATCACGCCATTCAGGCGCACGGCGGCGGCGGCGTGTGCCAGGATTACGGCCTTGCCAGCGGCTATGCCGGCCAGCGTACCCTGCGCCTTGCCGACGGCCCGGACGAAGTCCACCGCCAGGCCATCGCCAAGAACGAACTGCGCAAATACAACTAAGCAACGGCGGCGCGGGGAGGGGCTTGCACCACAGGCCCTCCCCTGCTACCCGCCGCCTCCTGCCGATCGGGCGCGAAAGTGCCCATTTCCCTGGTGTGCGGCCATGGCGGAATTGGTAGACGCGCAACGTTGAGGTCGTTGTGGCCGAAAGGCCGTGGAAGTTCGAGTCTTCTTGGCCGCACCAAATCTCCGCGCCGCGAGTGCGCGGTTCGCGCGCAGACCGGTCACGATGGGCCAGCCAATCCGGCAAAACGGCCACCCGTCGGCAACCGCAGGCCACCTGGGTTTCATTATTCCGGTCTGGGGCCGCAAAGCAGCGTCCCTGCCACCCCCGCCAGCTTGACCTTCCCGGCTGGCATGGCACGGGTGGGGACAGCTACAGATTTTGGGGGAGTGACACGCATGGCAGGGCCGCTGCAGGGCATCAGGATCATCGAACTGGCCGGGATCGGGCCGGGGCCGTTTGCCGGCATGATGCTGGCCGATCACGGGGCAGAGGTGATCCGGGTGGACCGGCCGGGCGCGCGCCTGGATGGGCGCGATCCGCTGCTGCGCGGCCGCCGGGTGATCGGCGTTGATCTGAAAAGTGAGGCAGGCAAGGCACTTGTGCTGGATCTGGTGAAATCGGCCGACGCCCTGTTCGAAGGCTTCCGGCCCGGCGTGACCGAGCGGTTGGGGCTGGGACCGGATGCGTGCCATGCGGTCAACCCGGCGCTGGTCTATGGCCGGATGACCGGTTGGGGGCAGTTCGGGCCTTATGCCAACGCGGCAGGCCATGATATCAATTACATAGCGCTGGCAGGGGCGCTGCACGCCTATGGCCGGGCCGGCGACAAGCCCACGCCGCCGATCAACATGGTCTGTGATTTCGGCGGCGGCGGCATGATGCTGGCATTCGGCATGGTGTCGGCACTTTTGCACGCAAAAACAACAGGTAAGGGCCAGGTGATCGATTGCGCGATGACGGATGGCGCGGCTGCACTGATGGCAATGATCTGGGGCTTTCGGGCCAATGGTATCTGGCAGGACGAGCGGGGGGTCAACCTGCTCGATACCGGCGCGCACATGTACGACACTTATGCCTGTGCAGACGGCAAGTTCATATGCATTGGCAGCCTTGAGCCCCAATTTTATGCGCTTTTGTTGGAAAAGACCGGGCTGAAGGACGATCCGGCCTTTGCCGCGCAGATGGATGCCAGCGGTTGGCCGGCGTTGAAGGCGCGGCTGACGTCGCTGTTCGCCACGAAAACGCGGGAAGAATGGTGCGAAATCATGGAGATGACCGATGTGTGCTTTGCGCCGGTGCTGTCCATGGCCGAAGCGCCGCACCATCCGCACAATGCCGCGCGCGGGACCTTTGTGGAGGCCGACGGCGTGATGCAGCCGGCCCCGGCGCCGCGCTATTCCGCCACTGTCAACGACCCACCCCGCATGGCCAAATCATTGGATACAGACGCTATTCTGGCTGAACTTGGCTATGGCGCTGCCCGGGTTGATGCGCTTAAGGCAGCCGGGACGGTTCGTTGATCCTTGCCGCCCATGCCACCCACTGGCAGGCCAGCCGCGGGCGCTTCCATGCCGAGCCGGCTTCGGCCACGCGCAGCCCGTTTGCGCGGGATCGGGACCGGATCATCCATTCGGGGGCGTTTCGGCGATTACGCTATAAAACTCAGGTATTTGTGGCCCCGGATGGCGATCATTTCCGGGTGCGGCTGACGCACAGCCTGGAGGTGGCGCAGATTGCCCGCAGCCTGGC
>DAITMD010000024.1:0-14419 GCA_036835345.1 Sandarakinorhabdus sp.
TGTTTGCGCTGGTGGAATTCGCCCTGCTGGCCTCGATCCTGCTGGTCATCTGGGCCGGCCGGCGCGGGCGCTGGCATGATCGCTGGTTCGAAACAAGGCGCGTCACCGAATATCTGCGCCATGCGCCGGTGCAGATGGCGCTGGGCGCGGGCCGGCCGCCGGGCCGGTGGCCGCGCGCGCGCAGTGCCGGCGATGCGGGGCAGGCGTGGCCGGAACATCATGCGCGGCAGGCGGTTCGTCAGGCCGGGCTGCCGCGCGTGGCCGTCACCCACGCCTATCTGTTCGTGGCGCTGGAAACGCTGATCGATGCGCATGTCGTGGCGCAGCGTGATTATCACCGCGCCAAGGCGCAGCGCCTGCAGCGCGTGCACCACAGCCTGGAACGCCTTTCGGCGCTGTTGTTCGTGGCTGCCGTGGTGTCGGTGGCGGTGTGGCTGGGGCTGGCCGGCGGCGCGGCGATGGGCTGGCTGCCGGCCGATCTGCCGGCCAGGCTGGCCAAGCCCTTCACCTTCCTTGGCGTATTGTTCCCCACCTTTGGCGGCGCAGTGGCAGGCATCCATTATTTCGGCGATTTCGATCGCTTTGCCGCAATCAGCGAAATGTCGGCCGAAAAGCTGGAGGCCATCCACCGCCGCACCCATATGCTGCTGTCCGGCCCCGAATCCGCCCTTGATTACACCAGCGTCGCCGATCTGGCCCGCGCCGCCGATGCCGTGGTGGTTTCGGAAATCGAAAGCTGGCAGGCGGTGTTTGCCGGCAAACATTTCACCGTGCCGGTATAACCGGACCCGCGATGAAAATGGTGGACGCACTAGGGCTCGAACCTAGGACCCGCTGATTAAGAGTCAGCTGCTCTACCGACTGAGCTATGCGTCCACATCGCGGGTTGCCGCGAGAGGTGGGGCAGTTAGCAGTGTGTCCTGCCTGTGTCCAGACATCTGGCGCAAAAAAACGGCGGCGCGCCTGGTCGATTGGCCGGGCGCGCCGCCGGGGCTGGATCAGGCCGCGACGGCCTTTTGGCGGCGGCGGGCGATCAGGCCCACTGCGCCAAAGCCCAGCAGCATCATTGCCCAGCTCTGCGGTTCGGGCACGCCCGATCCGATCACGCTTTCAGCCGCAATTCGGCCCCGCAGCTGGGCGACATTGTCCAGGCCTTCAATGGTCAAAAATTCGCTGAACGGCATGCCGCCGACCACGAATCCGGTGATTTCCAGCGAATAATCCACGCCGTCGATATCGAAGAACTGCGTCGCGCCGCTGTTCAGCGACAGAGTCACCCGGTCGGCGCAGCCGTTGATGTTGACGCCCTGGTTGTTCGGGCCGCCGTACAGACACGGGTTCGCACCGTTGGGCGTTTCTTCGTGCAGGAAATCGAAAACGGCATTGTATTGGCCCAGATTATTGGCTCCCAGGAACACGCCGTAGGTGATGGTCAATTGCACCCCGGACGCGCCCGTGCCGGAATTGATCGGATTGTTGAAGTGGGTGAAATCGCCCAGCGTGAACAGGGACCCGCCGCCGTTCACCACGAAATCGGTGTTGAGCGGTGTCGCCACCGAGGTGAAATTATAGCCGCTCTGCCCGCTGGTGCCGGTGCCCCAGCGCACGCTGGCATTGTTGGTGCCGTTGCCGGGGAAGTTGACATTGCTGCCCCCCACAACATTGCTCCAGGTGGCAAGGATCGGATTGATGGTCAGCACCGTGGCCGACGCAGGCATCGCTGCCACGCAGGCAGCCGCCATCGACGTGAGAATCAACCTGTTCATGCAAATAGTCCCCCGCTGTTCGGACGTGCCCCCATGCACGCACCGACCAGAAAGCTATTTCACATAACGAAAGCGTAAACAATAGGTAAATTTTCTGACCCTAATATCCCCTTGGTCCGCGGCCGGCGCGGGCCACGCCCATCACCAGCCCCAGCAGGATCATCACTGTCATCATGGCGCTGCCGCCCCAGCTGATCAGCGGCAGCGGGATACCCACCACCGGGGCCAGTCCCATCACCATCATCATGTTGATCGCCAGATAGAAAAACAGTGTGGCGGCAAGGCCGCCGGCCAGCAGGCGCTGAAACTGACTGCGGGCCTTCACGGCGGTGCGCACGCCCCAGATCAGCACCAGGGCATAGAGGCCGATCACGAACAGCCCGCCGATCAGGCCCCATTCCTCGGCCATGGTGGCGAAGGCGAAATCGGTGTGCAGTTCGGGTAGATAATCCAGGTGGCTTTGCGTGCCGTTCAGGAACCCCTTGCCCGACAGGCCGCCCGAACCGATGGCGATCTTGCTTTGGGTGATGTGATAACCGGCGCCGCGCGGATCGCTTTCGGGATCAAGGAAGATCAGCACGCGCTTTTTCTGGTAATCGTGCAGGAACGTCCACGCCACCGGCAGCAGCGCCGCCACCGCGCCGGCCGCCGCGCCAAAGATCCACAGCCTGACGCCAGCCAGAAACAGCACCACTGCGCCGCCGAACAGGATCGACAGGCCAGTGCCCAGATCGGGTTGCAGCATCACCAGGCCCACCGGCACGGCAATCAGCGCCAGCGCCGGCAGCAGCACGTTCGGCCGGCTTTCATAGCCCTTTGGCACATAGTGGAAATAGCGGGCGAGCACGAGGATGATGCCCAGCTTCATCAGTTCCGACGGCTGCAGCTGGATGAAGCCGATATCAAGCCAGCGCTGGCTGCCGCCGCGCACCTGGCCCATCACCTCCACGCCGGCCAGCGCCACCAGCAGCACGAAATAAATTGGCCAGGCCAGCGCCAGCCAGCGTTCGGGCGGCACCAGTGCGATGCCCAGCGCCGCAACCAGGAACACGGCAAAGCGCACGCCGTGTCTTAGCGCCCACGGGTCCAGCGCGCCGCCGGCCGCCGAATAGAGCACAACCAGACCAAAACCGGCCAGCGCGCAGACGATGCCCACCAGCCCCCACGGCAGCCGGGCCAGTTCGCGCACCCAGGGGCCGTTGACGATATCCATTGCTATTCCGGTTCCCGGATCGGCTGAGGCGCGGCCGGATCGTCGATGTCATAGGTGGGCGGCGGGATGTCGATCTTCAGCCAGCTGGGCATCATCTGCGGTGATGTCTTGGCGATATCGGCCGCGGTTTCGGCCGCCAGGCGCGCTTCGCGGCGTTTGCGGGCATCGGCTTCGATGGCCGGCAGCACCGCCAGCGCGCGTTCGGGTTCGAACAGGAAGCTGAGCACATCCCGCGCGATCGGCGCAGCATAGCGCCCGCCGGCGATGCCATGTTCGATGATCACCGAACAGGCATATCGCGGCTGCTCGGCCGGCGCAAAGGCGACAAACAGCGCATGATCGCGGAATTTCCACGGCAGCGCTTCGTTGCGGATCACGCCGCTGCGGCGTTCGGCGGCGCTGATGCGGCGCACCTGCGCGGTGCCGGTCTTGCCCGCAATGGTGACATCGGGCACCGGGCTGCGCGCCGCCCGCGCCGTGCCGAACCCGGCGTTCACCACATCCACCATGCCCTTGCGCACGATTTCAAGATGCGCATCGGCAATGCCGAGCGACGGGAACTGAGGCGGCGTGCCATCATCGATCAGGCGCGGCAGCACCGCCAGGCCACTGGCCAGCCGTGCCGTCATCACCGCCAGCTGCAGCGGATTGGTGATCACATAGCCTTGCCCGATGGCACCGTTCAGCGTTTCGCCCTCGCGCCAGTCTTTCCCGTAGCGTTTCTGTTTCCACGCCTTGTCGGGCACGATGCCGCCGGCCTGGCCGGGCAGCGGCAGCGGATATTCCTGGCCCAGCCCCAGCCGCCGCGCCATGGCAGCGATGGCATCGATGCCCACCCGGCGGCCCATCGCATAGAAATAGCTGTCGCAACTGAGCGGCAGGGCGCGGTGCATGTTCACGCCGCCGTGCCCGCGCCGGGCATGGCAGTGCCAGGTGTTGTTGCCCAGCCGGTAGGCGCCGGAACAGGCCACTATCTCCTCAGGGTCGATGCCGGCCTCCAGCGCGGCCAGCGTGGTGACCATCTTGAAGGTGGATCCGGGCGGATACAGGCCCATCGCGCTCTTGTTGAGCAGCGGCGTGTGATCATCTTCCTGCAGGGCCTGCCACAATTTTGATGGCACCCGCCGGGCGAAGATGTTGGGATCATAGGCCGGCATGGAAACCATCGCCAAAAGATCGCCGGTCACGCAGTCCATCACGATCACGCTGGCGGAATTGTCGCCCAGCCGGCGCGCGGCATAATCCTGCAGATCGCGATCGATCGTGAGCTTCAGCGTGTCGCCCGGCACGTCGGCGCGCGTGCCCAGTTCGCGCACCAGCTCGCCGCGCGCCGTCACCTCCACCTGCGCTGCCCCGGCCTGCCCGCGCAGGCGGCGATCCTCGTGGCGTTCGATGCCATCCTTGCCGATGCGGAACCCCGGATAGATCAGCAGCGGATCGCGCTGTTCGCGGTATTGATCGGGCGTGGGCGCGCCGACATAGCCGATCAGGTGCGCGACATGATCGGCATCGGGATAATGGCGCGAGAAGCTGCGCACCGCCGCCAGCCCAGGCACCATGGCCAACCGCACGTTGCAGGCGGAAAATTCCGGCCAGCTGAGGCCGGAGCGCACCACCACCGGCATGAAGCGCGGCTGGGTTTCAACATCGTGGCGGATGCGGGCATCTTCGGCCCAATCCAGATCGATGACACGGCGCACGGCGATCAGCGTCGCATCCAGATCCTCCACATCCGATGGCCGCAGTTCCAGCCGGTAATCAGGCCGGTTCATGGCAATGGGCTTGCCGGCGCGGTCCACAATCCAGCCACGGCGCGGCGGGATCAGCCGGTTCTGGATGCGGTTGCCTTCGGCGCGCAGCCGGTATTTCTCGCCTTCGAACACCGAAAGCCAGGCCATGCGCCCGGTGAGCAGCAGGCCGGTGGCGCCCATGCCGGCGCCCAGCAACAGCGCCCGCCGGGAAAAACCGATGCGGCGGACGGGATCATCCATGGCCGGATCAGCCAGCCCGCCACTGCGGCGCGCTGGCCGACAGGCGGCGCTGTATTCCGCCGCACAGCCGCGCCAGCACCGGCCATGCCAGCACCGATGTGAGCCATTGCAGCAGCAGCGGCAGCACGGCTGCCGGCCGCCCGGCCAGCGCCATCAGCGGCCCGGTGAGCATCATCGCCAGCAGCAGCACGGCCGCCACCGCCAGCCAATCGAACATCAGCCCGTTTCGCCCCAGCAGCGGCGCGGCCAGTCGCATGGTGCCAGCCGCCAGCGCAAAGCCGGTGGCATTGACGCCCAGGGGCTGCCCGAACATCAGATCGGCGATCCCGCCCACCACGAACGCCACCCACGGCGGCATCAGGGATGGTTGCAGCACCGACCATGCCAGCACCGCCATCAGGCCCAGCGCCGGCATTGCCGGGATTGGCAGCGGCAGCGGTGCCAGCATCAGGAACAGCAGCGCCGCGCAGACGCCGGCCGGCACCGCATAGCGCCAGGTGGACAGCATCCAGCGCCGCCGTTCATCGGGCGTCATCAAAAGGGCGGGGGGCGGGGGCGGGGCGATCATCGCGGCGTCATGGCGTGAGGCGCTGGCCGGTTTCATCCTGCCCGCGCAGGCGCGGCACCGGATCGCCGCGGCGGCGGGCTTCTGCCGGCACCGGTGCGTCGAACACCGGGCCCTTGGCCTCCGTATCGGGGATCGGCAGCCACGCCGTTTCCACGGTCACGAACCCGGCGCCCAGCAGGCGGCCGGCCGGCCGCACCACCGCGCCGTCGCGGCCGGCATCAACCACAACGCCCACCGGCACGCCGGGCGGATAGACGCCTCCATCGCCAGAGGTGATGATCCGGTCGCCGGGCAGCAGCGGCACGTCGGGGCCGGCCATGTCGGTCAGCAGCAAGGTTGGCTGGTTGCGGCCGGTGGCCAGTGCGGCCTGCCCGGTGCGCTCCACGATCACCGGCACGCGCGACAGGCTGTCGGTGATCAGCAGCACCCGCGCCGCCACCGCACCCACTTCGGTGGTGCGGCCCATCAGGCCATCGCCGCCGATCACCGGCATATCGGGGCCCACCCCATCGCGTGTGCCCACGGCCAGCATGGCGGAACGAACGACGCTGCCTGATGTGGCGGCGGCGATGCGGGTGGTGGCGATCACCTGCCGCGACGGCTCCCGCACCGACATCAGTGCCTTCAGCCGGCGATAATCCTGCAGGTCGCCGCGGGCAGCGACCAGCCGGGCGTTGGCGATATCGAGTTGCTGTTCCAGATGGTCGGCCCGGCTGACAGCGCCGAAATAATCGCCGATGCCGCTGAACAGGCGCCCCGCGCCGTCCACCGGCGCGCGCAGCAGGCTCCACGCCGGTGCCACCAGATCAGCGGTCACCCGCCTGAGGCCGGATGCGGTATCCGGGTTTACCCGCGCAAGCAGCAGCAGGATCAGGCCGCCGGCCACCACGGCACCCGAAACCACCGCTGAAATCAGCGCAAGATTCTGCTCCCGCCGGATGGCGGTGGGGCGGCGGGGGGAGGGTGTCCAGTCCATGCGGTCCCCGGACAGTGAAAAAAACTCAGGCGGTGATCAAGACGCCGCGATACATCGGATCTTCCAGCGCACGGCCGGTGCCGATGGCAACGCAGGTGAGCGGTTCGTCGGCCACGCTGACCGGCAGGCCGGTGGCCTCGCGCAGCACAACGTCCAGATTGGCCAGCAGCGCGCCGCCGCCGGTGAGCACGATGCCCTGATCAACGATATCGGCGGCCAGTTCCGGCTGCGTGTTTTCCAGCGCGCCGCGCACGCCTTCCACAATGGTCGCCACCGGTTCGGCCAGCGCTTCGGCAACCTGGCCCTGGTTGATGGTGATCTCGTTGGGCACGCCGTTCATCAGATCGCGGCCCTTGATGTCGATGGTCAGGCCGATGCCGTCGGCTGGGCGCTTGGCGGTGCCGATTTCCTTCTTGATGCGTTCGGCGGTGGCTTCACCGATCAGCATGTTGAAGTTGCGGCGCACATAATTGATGATGGCTTCGTCCATCTTGTCGCCGCCCACGCGCACGCTGGTGGTATAGGCCAGCCCGCGCAGTGACAGCACGGCCACTTCGGTGGTGCCGCCGCCGATATCCACCACCATCGAACCGATCGGTTCGGTCACCGGCATCCCGGCCCCGATGGCGGCGGCCATGGGTTCCTCGATCAGATAGACCTGCGTGGCCCCGGCATTGTTGGCGGCATCGCGGATGGCGCGCTTTTCCACGCTGGTCGATCCCGACGGAACGCAGATGACGATTTCGGGATAACGGCCGAAGCGGCTGGTCTGCACCTTGCGAATGAAGTGCTTGATCATCTGTTCGGCCACATCGATGTCGGCAATCACCCCGTCGCGCAAGGGGCGGATACACTCCACATTGCCGGGCGTGCGGCCCATCATCACCTTGGCTTCATTGCCAACCGCTTTCACAACCTTGTTGCCGCGGATGGTTTCGATGGCCACCACCGACGGTTCGTTCAAGACAATGCCGCGGCCGCGCACGTAAACCAACGTGTTGGCCGTGCCCAGATCGATGGCCATGTCTTGCGACAGGAAAGAAAACATCCGGGAAAAGGGCGACATGGCGGGGTGTCTTTGACCAAAGGTTGAAAGCGCGGCGACTTCGTTGTTGACAATTCTCATTAACCGTCCCTCTGGCCGCTTGCTACCGATTTGGCAAGCACCAAGCCGCGATTGCGGCGCGCTTTGGCAGCAATGCGGCCAACAGAGGCAATGACAGGCCGTATCGTTGGAAATAGGATAAACCGTGCCCATCCGCCGCCTGCCCGAAACCCTGATCAACCGCATCGCTGCCGGCGAAGTGGTGGAACGGCCGGCCAGCGCCGTGAAGGAACTGGTGGAAAATGCCCTGGATGCCGGGGCGCGGCGCATCACCATCACGCTGATGAACGGCGGGGTGGACGGGATCGAGGTGGCCGACGATGGCCACGGCATGGCGGCCGACCAGTTGCGGCTGGCCATCGAACGCCACGCCACCAGCAAATTGCCCGGCGAGGATCTGGCCGCCATCGCCACCATGGGTTTTCGCGGCGAGGCGCTGCCCAGCATCGGATCGGTGGCCACGCTGTCGCTCACCAGCCGCACAGCAGGCGGCGACGGCTGGCAATTGGTGGTGGACAATGGCCGCATCACCCACGATGCGCCGGCCAGCGCCGCGCCCGGCACGGCGGCGCGCGTATCGGGCCTGTTCGCGGCGGTGCCGGCGCGGCGCAAATTCCTGAAATCGCCGCGGGCCGAACTTGGCGCCTGCGTGGATCATCTGCGCCGGCTGGCGATGGCGCGGCCCGATGTGGGGTTCCGGCTGGTGCACGAAGGCCGGCGGTTGATCGATCTGCCGCCGCTGGCCGATGCTGGCCCGGCGGCCACGCTGGCCCGGCTGACGGCGATCATCGGCAGCGATTTTGCCGCCAACGCGGTGGCGGTCGATCTGGAACGCGATGGCATCGTGCTGGGCGGGCTGGCCGGCCTGCCCACCTACAACCGCGGCGTGGCCGATCATCAATTTCTGTTCGTCAACCGCCGCCCGGTGAAGGACCGGATGCTGGTGGGGGCGCTGCGCGGTGCCTATCAGGATCTGCTGGCGCGCGACCGGCATCCGGTGGCGGCCCTGTTCCTCACCGTGCCGGCCGATTTCGTGGACGTGAACGTGCATCCGGCCAAGACCGAAGTGCGGTTTCGCGATGCGGCCGGGGTGCGCGGCCTGATCGTGTCGGGCCTCAGGCGGGCGCTTGACGGTGCCGGGCACCGCGCCTCCACCAGCGTGGCGGCAGCGGCGCTGCAGGCGTTTCGGCCGGAACCGTTTGCGCCGGCGCCGGCCGGGCATTTCAACGTGGCCGAGGCGCAGCAGCTGTTCGGCGCGCTGCCGCCGGTGTTCGCGGCGGCTCCGCAATCGGAAGCCCCGCCGCTGCCAGCTGCCCAGTTCCCATTGGGGGCAGCGCGCGGGCAGGTGGCGGCAACCTATATTGTCGCCGAAACCGATGATGCGCTGATCCTGGTCGATCAGCACGCCGCCCACGAACGACTGACGCTGGAACGCATGAACCGCGCTTTGGCCGGCGGCACGGTGGCGGCGCAGGCGCTGCTGACACCGCAAGTGGTGGAGCTGGACGAGATTGCGGCGCAGCGCATCACCGAACGTGCCGGTGAACTGGCCGAACTGGGGCTGGAGGTGGAGCCGTTCGGCCCCGGCGCGATTGCCGTGCGGGCCGCACCGGCCATGCTGGGGAGCTGTGACGTGCGCGGGCTGATCGTTGATCTGGCCGATGATCTGGCGGCATTCGGCGCGGCGCTGAGCCTGAAGGAGCGGCTGGACGCGGTGGCCGCCACCATGGCCTGCCACGGCAGCGTGCGTGCCGGTCGGCAGCTGTCGATCGGCGAAATGAACGCCCTGCTGCGCGAGATGGAGGCCACGCCGCACAGCGGCCAGTGCAACCATGGCCGGCCGACCTGGGTGCGGCTGGCCAAGGCCGATATCGAGAAATTGTTCGGCCGGCGGTGATGTCGGCAGGTTCGCTATTGCGAGCCACTTGCATTCGCGAGCGACTTGCCTGATAACGATTCTCAACATCGCCCGCCGATTCGAGGATCCGCATGTACGTCTGTGTCTGCAATGCGCTGAAGGCCCGGGACGTGAAGCATGCCGCGCGCGCCGCCGGCAAGGCCTGCCCGCATGCGGCCTATGCCCAGCTTGGCGCCAAGGTGAAATGCGGCCAGTGCCTGCCGTTCGCCCGCGAAGTGGTGACTGACGCCTCCACATACGCGTAATTCTGGCGCGTGATGTTGCAACTGCAAGTGCTTTGCACACGCAAGTATCAGAAAAATAACAGCTTTTCTTGACCTGATTGCCCGTTTCCGGCATATGGCAACTCTGTTTTCAGGAGAATTGCCGTGAAGGGCGACGCCAAGGTCATCGATTTTCTCAATGCCGTGCTCAAGGGTGAGCTGACGGCGGTCAACCAATATTGGCTGCATTACCGGCTGCTCGACAATCTGGGCATCACCAAGCTGGCGGCCTACGAACGCCATGAATCCATCGAGGAAATGCAGCATGCCGACAAGCTGATCGCGCGCATCTTCTTCCTTGATGGGCTGCCGGCGATGCAGCAGCTCAATCGCCTGCGCATCGGGGAGACGGTGGAAGAGGTGCTGCAGGCCGATCTGGAGCTTGAGCACGAGGCGCTGGCACTGCTGAAAGACGCCATCCAATATTGCGAGACGGTGCGCGATTATGTGTCACGCGAGCTTTTCGAGGACATATTGAGCGCCGAGGAAGAGCATGTGGATTTCATCGAGACGCAGCAGGCGATGATCCAGCAGATGGGCCTGGCCAATTATCTGCAGCTCCAGTCAAAGCCGGCCGGCGAATAAGCCGGGCGCTTGCCAGCAAACGGGCCGCCGCGGAATATCGCGGCGGCCCATTTTTTCGCGCAGCAGCCCCGCTCCTTAACTGCGGGTGGAGGCGTAAAGGCTCCAGAGATTGGCGATATCGAGCATGCCGCTCTTTTCGTTCACGCCCTTGAAGCTGGCCACCGCGGCGCTCTTCTGTCCGGCCTTGGTTGCAGCGATGCCCTTGAACACGCGGGCATAATCCGCGTCCGGGCCATTGGCGGCGATCGATTTTTCATAGGCGGCGATGGCCTTGTCATACTGGTTGAGGCCCAGCCAGGCATTGCCGCCCTTGAACGCGGTGGCCGGCGCGGCCGACAGCTTGACCGCCTCTTCACCTTCCCGGGCCACCGCCTTGGTCGCAGCGGCGGCCAGCTTCTGGTCCATCGGGTCACTGGTCACGCCGGATTTGTCGAGCGCCGATTTGGCCACGGCGGCCTGCCCGTTGATCATCGCCAGCTTGGCGAAATCATGGAAATCCTCCTTGCGGGACATGCTGCCGGTGGTGTCCATCAGGTGATAGAGGGCCAGCTTGGCCTCCGTCCGCATATTGTGGCCCTGCAGTTCGGTGAGCAGCACCTTCCAGCGCGCCGGCGACGGATCGGATTTGATCAGCCGCGACGTGGTGGCCAGATAGCCCGGCTTGTCGCCTGCCTTGAACTGCGCGCCGGCCAGATTTTCGAGGTAGATGGCCTTGGGGCCGTTGCTGGCGATCAGCTTGTTATAGGCGGTGATGGCGGCCTTGTGATTGCCTTGCCGGCTGTAGGCCTGTGCCACCAGGATCTGGCTGGCCTCGCCGCCGCAGCCCTTGGCGATGCTCACCGCCTTGTCCAGCTGCCCGGCCCGGTAATAGAGCGGGCCAAGCTGGTTGCACGGCGCGCCCACCTTTTCCAGCGCGGCGGCTGCAGCACCATATTGGCCGACCTGCGTGAAGGCATAGCCGGCCATCTGTTCGGTTTTCTGCTTTTCCTCGGCCGTTCCGGCAGCGGCGCGGGCGCGGCCGATGGCGGCATTCACGCCGGCGGCATTGCGCGATCTGGCGGCGGCCGACGCATCATTCAGGGCCTTGCCCACGGCCGCTGAAACGGCAGCGGCCGCCGGCACGGCCGACAGCATCAGGCCGGCGATGATGGGGGTGGCAATAGCCAAACGGGCGGCGGCGACATTGTTCATTGCTGGTCCTCGGCTGTTCCGGTCCTCGGAAGGCACACGCTGCCAGTGCTGCGAATCCCCTCCTGCTCCCTCCCAGAGCAGCGTATGCATGTTGGAAATGTCAAGTCGGCGCAACAGGGCAATTGGCCTCGCCACCCGGCTTTCCTGGTCGTGGAATCGGCAGCGTGTTGCGCCAGCGCGGTGAAGCGCCTATCGCGCCGGTCTCAACGCTACAGCTTGGAGAGCCACCATTCGCGCGTTCATCTTTCCCGGGCAGGGCAGTCAATCCGTTGGCATGGGCAAGGGCCTGGCCGATGCCAGCCCGCACGCCAGAGCCGTCTTTCAGGAAGTGGACGAGGCGCTGGGCCAGCATCTTTCGCGGCTGATGTGGGAGGGGCCTGAAGACGCGCTCACCCTTACCGCCAACGCGCAGCCGGCGATCATGGCGGTGGGCATCGCTGCCCTGCGCGTGCTGGAAGCCGAAGCCGGGATGCGGCTTGCCGACAAGGCGGCCTTTGTGGCCGGTCACAGCCTTGGCGAATATACCGCCCTGTGTGCCGCCGGCAGCCTTGGCCTGGCCGACACGGCGCGGCTGCTCAGGCTGCGCGGCGATGCGATGCAGGCGGCGGTACCGGCCGGTGTGGGCGCCATGGCAGCGCTGCTGGGGCTGGATTTCGAAACGGTGAGCGCCGTCGCCGCCGAAGCCGCGCAAGGGCAAGTGTGCGCTGCCGCCAATGACAACGCCACGGGCCAGGTGGTGGTGTCCGGCCATGTCGAGGCGGTGGCGCGGGCGATGAACCTGGCCAAGGCCAGGGGTGCCCGCCATTCGGTGCTGCTGCCGGTATCGGCACCCTTCCACTGCGCGCTGATGCAGCCGGCGGCCGATGCGATGGCACAGGCGCTGGCCGATGCACCGCTGGCTGCGCCCACGGTGCCGCTGATCGCCAATGTCACGGCCGCGCCGGTCAGCGATCCCGCCATCATCCGCACGCTGCTGGTCGATCAGGTGTGCGGCACGGTGCGCTGGCGGGAATCAGTGCTGGCGATGGCCGATCTGGGCGTGACGGGCTTTGTGGAGCTGGGCGGCAAGGTGCTGGGCCCGATGATCCGCCGCATCACGCCCGATGTGCCAACCATCACCGCCAGCGATATGGCCGGTGTCGAAGCCATAGCCAGGGAGCTTTGAAACCATGTTCGATCTGAACGGCATGACCGCGCTGGTCACCGGCGCATCCGGCGGCATCGGCAGTTCGATCGCCAGGGCGCTGGCGGCGCGCGGCGCCCGCGTGGCGCTGTCGGGCACGCGCGCCGATGCGCTGGCGGCGGTCGCGGCAGACTGCGGCCCCGATGCCGTGGTGCTGCCGTGCAACCTGTCGGATGCCGATGCCGTGGATGCGCTGGTGGGGCAGGCGGTCGACGCGCTGGGCGGCCGGCTGGACATAGTGGTCGCCAATGCCGGCATCACCCGCGACAATCTGGCGATGCGCATGAAGGACGAGGAGTGGGCCGACGTCATCCGCGTCAACCTGGAAGCCACCTTCCGCCTCTATCGCGCCGCCGCCCGCCCGATGATGAAGCAGCGCTTTGGCCGGTTGATCGCCATCACCAGCGTGGTGGGCGTGACCGGCAATCCGGGGCAGGCCAATTATGCAGCATCAAAGGCTGGCCTGATCGGCATGTCAAAGGCGCTGGCGCAGGAACTGGCCTCACGCGCCATCACGGTGAACTGCGTGGCGCCGGGCTTCATCGTTTCGGCGATGACCGATGCGCTGCCCGACGCGCAGAAAGAGGCGCTCACGGCCCGCATACCGGCCGGGCGGCTGGGGGCTGGTGATGATATTGCGGCCGGCGTGGTGTATCTGGCGTCGCGGGAAGCGGGCTATGTGACCGGGCAGACCCTGCATGTGAACGGCGGGATGTATATGTAATCACGCCCGTCCGGCTGGCGGGGGCGCTTGGGGTGTTCGGATTGCGCTGGCGGGCACGGCCGGCGGCTGAGCCGCCGAGTCCGTTTGGAGGGTCGAGGCAGGAAGAAGGAAAAACGCGGCAGAGCCGCGCCGTCGAAGCTGTTCTGCCGGCTTTCGGCCGGCAGCCAGCCCGGCCGAGCTTGCGCCTGTCGGCGCGCGGCTCGCGCGCACGCGGCGCTGCGCTCTTGCCACAATTTCGCCATCAGGCTATCGGCGCGGGGCTACCTCAAGGCGCACCCTCGCGCCGTCAACCAAGGGGATTGAGAATGAGCGACGTTGCCGAGCGCGTGAAGAAGATCGTTGTCGAAAACCTGGGCGTGGAAGCCGAAAAGGTCGTCGAAGCTGCCAGCTTCATCGACGATCTGGGCGCCGACAGCCTCGACACCGTGGAACTGGTGATGGCCTTTGAAGAAGAATTCGGCGTGGAAATCCCCGACGATGCCGCCGAAAAGATCCTCACCGTGGCCGATGCGATCAATTTCATCACGGCCAACAACAAGGGTTGATCTTGCCGGGGCTGATCCGGATCAGCTCTGGCGGCGGGCTTTGCGGCGCGGCACCGTTGCCGCGCGCACAGCGTGATGAGCGGCCTTTCGCATGCCTTGCGAGAGGCCGTTTTGCCCCCCGCCGCAAACCGCGTAGAGTGAATTGACAGATCGGCCGGAGCGCAAGACATCCGGCCAGCCATGGACTGGCCGGGACGACAGGCCAGCCAACAAGGGAAGAATCGCCCATGCGCCGCGTTGTGGTCACTGGTCTCGGACTCGTCACCCCGCTGGGTGCCAGCGTGGAAACCAGCTGGGCCAATATCCTTGCTTCGCGTTCGGGCGCCGGGCCGATCACCCGCTTTGATCCCAGCGATCAGCTGTGCCGCATTGCCTGCGAAGTGAAGGCCGG